>JAAYHO010000040.1 GCA_012735335.1 Gammaproteobacteria bacterium | reverse complement strand
CATCAGGTTCGGGTAACCGACTTCCTCTTCCATCTTGATCAGAGTGAAGGAGCCGTTGGTCTGTGGCATGGCCTGCATGTACCAGCGGTGTACGTTCAGACGGTAGCGGGTCATGTGGTTCCAGATCACTTCAGCACCGCTCTTCGGAATCGGGAAGACGAAGGAGGAACCCGGCTCGACGTTTTCCACACCGTCACCACCGTTAACCAGCTTGGCCTGGCCAACGGTACGCTTGACTTGGTCATACACGCTCTGCGGAAAACCAACGGTACGCTTGCTCTGGTACACCGGCATGCGGAAGGTTTCCGGATAGCGCTCGAACAGCGCGATCTGCCCCGGAGTCAGATTGTCACGATACTGCTGATAGTTCTGCGCAGTGATGACGAACTCCGGCTGCTCACCCTTGAACGGGTTTTCCAGGAAGTTGTTGGAAAGACTCTGACCGGCATCGGTCGGCAGACCGCCCGTCCACTCTGGGATGGTACCTGCGGCGTTACCGGCCTTCTCTGCACCGATCGGCGTCAGGCTTTGCCCCAGCTGGTCAATCTCCGACTGGGACAGGCTCTGTGCTGATACTGCGCTGGCTACCAGACTCAATGCCAGACCACAGGCCCCGATTATTATTTTCTGCATATGCATGTTTTTCTCCATAGCCTGATTAGAAGCTTACGCTAAAGCTGACGGATGCAAAGTCACGATCCACGTTGGTGTTGTACTTGCCATCAAAGAAGTTGGTGTAACTGATACTGGCGTTGTACTTGTTAGCGTAATCGGCATTCAGGCCAAGACTGATCGACTTGGCATCTTCGGTGAAGTTGGGACCATACCCGTCAACATCATGGGAAAAAGCCAGGTTCGGGCTCAGGTTGATACCAGCAAACACGTTGCTGTAATCCAGACTGGCACGCAGACGATAACCAGATGACCAGCGGGTGTAGAAGCCATCATTCTCACACCAGCTCAACCCTCTGTTTTCACCTGTCAGACTGCCCGCGTCCACGCTGCTACAGGTACCGGCGGGAGCACCTATATCGCTGTCCAGATACGGGCTCTGGCCGAACAGCGAGTCACGACCGAACTTGACCGTATCGCCCAGACCACCGATATAGTTGACCCCGGCTTCACCGAGCAGGGTCAGACGGCTGGCACCTAACACCCGATCAATCAGATGTACGGCAGTAACCTGTGCCTGCCAGAACTCCTTGCGAATATAGCCGGGCACATAATCGCCGACCCCGGGGGTCAGATTACGGTGCGTATTGTCCACAAACGCCGGGTTCGGAACAGCTGACGCAGCCAGCAATGCCATCCGGCTCTGGTCACCGGTATTGATCTGCATGGGCATATTGGGCCGATAGCTCAATTCCCCGCCTACTGCGATACCACCGATGTTGGTCTGGAAGCTGATACCGTAGAGACGGATATCCTCTGGGTATTCGAAGAAATAACCGGCAGGGCCTGCAACTCCGTCGAGCCCGGTGATCAAGCCCCCGGGACGCAGAGCGTTCAGGCCTTGCATCTGAGCGAGAGCCTGTTGAGCAAGTGGATCCCCCCCCTGAAGCGCTGCCAGCATGTCGGGGATACTGGCAAAGCCAAATGCGCCGGGGACACCACCCATGATACTGGTGGTAGCCAGATAGTTGCCCGCAATACTCGAATAGAAGGGAGTTCGGCTATGGTAATTCATGAAGTAGAAGCCGAATTCGGTGTCATTCAGCTGTGGCGCAAAGTAGCGGAATGCTACCCCCCACTGACCATCATCACTGGCTTCCTTGTCCTTCCGCGCCCGGGTGATGTAGGTTCCTGCAGGCGCAGCCAATCCAAGTCCCGCAAGAGCGGCGAAGTTATCTCCATTCAACAGCCCGGGATGGCCCGAGGGCAGATCCGGTCCGGAGACAATCAATCGGTCATTACAACCGGTAGCCAGGGTATCCGCGCCAAAGAAAGTCCCACAGTTATCAATGGCGTATGGATGCCATTTCAGCTGATAGAACCCTTCCATACTGAGATTATCAGTCAGGCCCTGGGACAGATAGAGCATCTCTACGGGCAGCAGACCTTCCTTGATTTCAGCGCCAGGACGGCGGAAAGCAGCTACGTCAATCGGGTTGATGGAGTTGATCGAGTTCCCGATGAAGGTACTCTCACCCCAACTGACCACCTGACGACCCAGGCGGATGTTGCCGGGATTGTTGCCTATGGAATAGTTGTGATACACAAAGGCATCAAGAAGAGCCATGCCTGAGCCTTTTACCAGCGGGGGGCGGCCGGAATCATCTATGTCATAGAAGCGCTGACTGCCGTCCTTGGTCTCAAAGTCGTACCAGTATTTTCCCCGAAAAAAGGCACCCGAGTTGCCGTAGCTCAACTCGAGGTCGTGGACGCCGCGAAATATCTTCGAGAAAAAGTCACCTTTCTCGTAGTTCAATCGACCATCGTCGGAGGTGCGGGCCACCGCTTCGCCACCTGCCCCTGGCGTACGATAGTCAATAAACCGCTTATCAGCATCCTGGGTGGACATGCTGGCACCAATAGACAGTTGCGAGTCAAACTGCCCATTTATCCCACCAATATTGAAATTTGCTGCATTTGCCGAGCCAGTGAAGCTAGCGATCCCTATTGCCAGAGGCAAAGCGGCTAGCGCCCAAGCATGCTTTGTTTTTGTCATTGTGCTGCTCCATTAGGTTGGATCCATACCTCCGGCTTTCTAGAGAGCCAGACGGTCGGCATTTAGTCTGTCATGGAGCATTAAGGGAATTTGTCCTAGTCGGACTAATCGTTTGGCCTGTCAGGACATTCAACCCCTGAATGGTATGAATTTATCTGCGCAATGCTCTGTTGTATTTTTTTGCACAATCGTCCCAAGTCCTCTATGGTAAACAAAGCAACAAATGTCGTTACAAATAAAAACAATAAGCTGATGGAACGCGCACATGCCGTCAACACATCCGCCGCTCCCCTGTCACCGGGTCAAGGAAAGAGCCCTCTGGGCCAAGGGCATCATTCAGGCATTGGAGCCCTACGGAAAGGGGCATCGCGAGCTGCCTGAGGACCTGGCCGTGTATGGTGGCCCGGAGGATCTGAGTCTGCGCCAGGTCAGTCAGACTGACATGAACCGGCTGTGGCACGCGGCAGCCATCCTCAGTGAAGATGAATGTTTTGCTCTGCGCATGGGCCAGATGTTTACCAGCCCCATCATGCAGCTGCTGTCCCTCGCTGCGCATTCCAGCGAAACCGCCGGTGCAGCCATCCAGCGCACCATGCGTTTCATCCAGGTATTCAGCACCCAGGTGCAGCTCTATTCGGTTGAGGATGAGCATTACCTGACAACCTATTTTGAACCCAAGGGTGCCGCTCACCCCTTTCATATCGAAGCGCTGGTATCGCGCTGTGTCCGCTCTTGGGAAAGCCTTGAAAAATGCGCCTTACCCTTGATTACCGAAGTCCGTCTGAGCGGCGAAAGTGATCGCCGGCAGGAGTGCGAGCGTATTCTCGGCACCCGGGTACGTCTTGGCAGCAAACGCATCTCGATACGTCTGAGTCGTCTGGCCCTGGCGGCCAGGTTGCCGACCAGCGATGCCTTTCTGCTCAAACGCCTGGATGCTGCCCTTGAAGACATGCTGGAGGATCTGCCAAACGCCGATTTCGCCGAGCAGGTGAAACAGCGGATTCGCGTTTTGCTGTCAGAGAAGGAGATCTCCGAGGAGCTGGTGGCTCAGCCGTTCAACGTCAGTCCACGCCACCTGCGGCGTAAACTGAGTGAAACCTGCACCACCTATGAAAAGCTGCTGGATGAGGTGCGCATGGAACTGGCCATCAAGCTGATTCAGGAGAACCGTCTGAACCTTGGCCGAATCGCCTTTGAACTGGGCTTCCTTGATCCGAGCAGCTTTACCCGGGCCTTCCGCCGCTGGACCAACATGAGTCCAACGGCCTTCCGTGAGCAGGTAACCGGCAGGCAGGATTCGGCCCTGCTCTGACGGGCGTAGCCGGTTCAGGAGCGAAAGCGATCCAAAGCAAAGGGTGTCATATCGATCGCTGGAGCCTCGCCATCCATCATCTGGG
Source organism: Gammaproteobacteria bacterium (assembly GCA_012735335.1). GTDB lineage: Bacteria > Pseudomonadota > Gammaproteobacteria > Pseudomonadales > Pseudomonadaceae > Halopseudomonas. The sequence goes on along the minus strand of JAAYHO010000040.1, from coordinate 7,857 downwards.
CCAATAGTTCTCCGGTCGCCGGCCCCAGGGTAAAACCCTGATGGCCATGACCGAAGGAGAGCCATAACCCAGATTTATCCGAAACCGATCCAATTACCGGCTTCATATCAGGCATGCAGGGCCTGGCACCTTTCCAGGGCGCCTCATCAAGCCGACTGCCTAACGCTGGAAACAGCTCCCGAGCGACCTTTTCCGCCGCAGCCAGTTGACGGTAGCTCGGCGGCGCATCCAGATCGGCCAGCTCGGCTCCGGTGGTGAGACGGATGCCCGCACTCATGGGCTCCATCAGGAAGCCGCGCTCGGCATCCATTACCCAGTGCTTGAGCTCAGCACCCTGCGCCGTCGCGTAATGCATGTGGTAGCCGCGTTTGACGAACAGCGGCACATGGATATCCAGCTGGGCCAGCAGATTCCCTGACCAGGGCCCCAGGGCTACCACTACCTGCTCGGCTTCGTATTCGCGCCCGTCCGCCGTACTGACCCGCCAGCCACCGTCCTGCTGTGCCAAACCATCCACGCTGGCCTGCATAAGCGTACCGCCCTGCTCGACGAAGTTGCGTGCATAGGCCTGTACCAGTGCGCCGGGGTCCGACACCATCCACGGCTGAGTCCAGTGGATGGCTCCTATCAGGTCCGTACTGAGATGCGGCTCGACGGCTCGCAGCTGCTGGGCGTCCAGCACCTGGTATTCAACGCCAAAACGCTCGCGGTCTTCGGCTGCCTCGGCCAGCCTTTCATCCATATCCGGCTGATGCCGATACAGCTCCAGCCAGCCGCCCTTGCGGATCAGATGCTCGGCACCGGCGGCTTCAATCATCGGGCCGTGGGCGTCCTGGCAGCGCATGATCAGCGAGGCCCATTCCCGGGTGATCTGTTCATAGCGTTTGCCACCCGAGTTGAGCCAGTACTGCAACAGCGGGCTGGCTGCGCGCAGCATGCCGAGGGGCCGATAGCGGATATCCACCGAGCGGTTGGGCAGTACCCGCAACAGGGTTGGTACGTCCCGGGGGAAGGCGTAGGGGCGTACTGCTTCACGCTGGATGATGCCGGCATTACCGAAGGAGGTTTCCCGGCCTGGCTCCCGGCGATCCATGAGGGTGACTTCGTGCCCTCGACGCAGCAGGTGCCAGGCTACCGATACGCCGACCATGCCGGCGCCAAGAACGATGATCTTACGTGACATCAATGATCTCTCTGCTATTCATCAAAAGCCCTGGGGCAGTCGTTACCCAGAGTTTAGCAGTGCCGGCCCGGTCTTGCGGTGGCGCACTGCGCCCGGCGTGTAAAACGCACCTGTTTCCGGTAGCATGGCGGGCATTATCTTCAGCCTGGAACAACTCCCCATGACCGATCGCCTTACCCTGCTCCGGCCGGACGACTGGCATATCCACCTGCGCGATGGTGCAGTTCTGCAGCACACGGTGCCGGATGCGGCGCGCAGCTTTGGCCGCGCCATCATCATGCCCAACCTGGTGCCGCCGGTACGCGATGGTCAACAGGCGGATGCCTACAAATCACGGATTCTGGCGGCCCGCCCCCAGGGCAACGACTTCCAGCCGCTGATGGTGCTGTACCTGACCGATCAGACCTCACCGGAAACCATTCGCCAGTCCTTTGCCCAGGGTCAGGCGGTGGCCGCCAAGCTGTACCCGGCGGGCGCCACCACCAACTCTGACTCGGGTGTCACCGCGCTGGAGAAGATCTATCCGGCGCTGGAGGCCATGGCCGAGGTGGGCATGCCGCTGCTGGTGCACGGCGAAGTCACCCATGCCGAGGTGGATATCTTCGACCGGGAAAAAGCCTTTATCGATCAGCAGCTGGTGGCGCTGACCGAGCGCTTCCCGACCCTGAAAGTGGTATTCGAGCACATCACCACCGCCGATGCGGTGGACTTTGTGCGCAGCGCCTCGGACCGTATCGGCGCGACCATTACCGCTCACCACCTGTTGTATAACCGCAACCATATGCTGGTGGGCGGTATCCGTCCGCACTTCTATTGCCTGCCGATTCTCAAGCGCCAGCGTCACCAGCAGGCGCTGGGTGATGCGGTGGTCTCCGGCTCCAGCAAGTTCTTCCTCGGTACCGACTCGGCGCCCCACGCGCAACATACCAAGGAAGCAGCCTGCGGCTGCGCCGGTTGCTATAGTGCCCATGCGGCCATCGAGCTGTATGCCGAAGCCTTTGAGCAACTGGGTGCGCTGGACAAGCTGGAAGGCTTTGCCAGCCTGCACGGTCCGGACTTCTACGGCCTGCCGCGTAATACCGAGACCATCACTCTGGTGCGCGAGCCCTGGACGGTATCCGGTACTCTGCAGTTTGGCGAACAGCAGCTGGTACCGCTGCGCGCCGGTGAAACCATCCAATGGCGGGTTCTGTAACCCCACTCGAATTAAGGACGCTGTGTGAGCGAGTTTGATTACGACAACGAGGAACTGGACGGCGCCACGGCTGGCGGCGGCAACAAGCCACCCATGGCCTATCGCTTCCGGGGTTTTCTGCCGGTGGTGGTGGATGTGGAAACCGGCGGCTTCAACTCCGCTACCGATGCCCTGCTGGAGATTGCCGCGACGCCGATCCTGATGGATGACGATGGTCTGGTCTATCCCGATCAGACGCACTTCTTCCGCGTTGAGCCGTTCGAGGGCGCCAATATCGAGCAGGCCGCGCTGGAGTTCACCGGCATCAAGCTGGATCACCCACTGCGCATGGCGGTCACTGAACAGCATGCTCTGACGGAGATCTTCAAACACGTACGCAAGGCAGTGAAATCCGCTGGCTGCAAACGGGCAGTGCTGGTCGGGCACAACGCCTTCTTCGACCTCGGTTTTGTCAATGCCGCAGTGGAGCGCACCGAGATCAAGCGCAACCCCTTCCACCCCTTCTCCTGCTTCGATACTGCCACTCTGGCCGGGCTGGCCTACGGGCAGACGGTGCTGGCCAAGGCCTGTGCCGCAGCGGATATCGAGTTTGATGGCCGCGAAGCCCACTCGGCCCGCTACGATACGGAGAAGACCGCAGAGCTGTTCTGCTCCATCGTCAACCGTTGGCACGACATGGGTGGCTGGCCGCCGGTGTGACCCCAGGATACCCAGCGGGGCTGACCCGCTGGGCGTACCCCAGAGCGCTGGGCTACACTTGTGCATGCAGAAACGCGGCCCGAGCCGCCGAAAACACAAGAACAAGGAATAACTGCATGCGTCTGAAAGCTCTCTCCTGTCTTTTTTCCGCCGCCATTGGCTATGCCGCACTCTCCCTTGGCGCCGCTCCCGTCGCAGCACAACAGAACTTCATCACCATAGGCACCGGCGGCCAGACCGGTGTGTATTACGTGGTGGGGCAATCCCTGTGCCGACTGATCAACCGCAATACCAGCACCCACGGCATCCGCTGCAACGCACCCTCCACCGGTGGCTCGGTGGCCAACGTGAACGCGATTCGCGGTGGTGAGATGGATATGGGCGTGGTGCAGTCCGATGTGCAGTACAAGGCCCACGAAGGGCTGGAAAACTTTGCCGATGCGGGCGCCTTCAGCGATATGCGCGCCATGTTCGCCCTGCATGGGGAGCCGCTGACCATAGTTGCCCGCCGTGATGCGGGAATTCAGCACCTCAAGGATCTCAAGGGCAAACGCTTCAATATCGGCAACCCCGGCTCCGGCCAGCGCGATACCATGGACGTGGTCATGCAGGCGCTGGACTGGACGATCCGAGATTTTGCCCTGGCTTCGCAATTGTCCGCCTCGGAACAGGCTGCAGCCCTGGGCGATAACAATATCGACGCCATGGTCTACGTCGCCGGCCACCCCAACGGCTCCATCCAGGAAGCCACCACCACGGTCGATTCAGTTCTGGTTGCTGTTGATGGCGAGGAAATCGACGGTCTCATCGAAGAGCACCCCTACTACGCCCGAGCCACCATCCCCGGTGGCATGTACCGGGGCAATGAGCAGCCGGTAGATACCTTCGGCGTCCGCGCCACCATGGTCACCTCCGCCCAGGTACCGGAAGAAACCGTGTATCAGACGGTGAAGGCGGTGTTCGACAACTTCGACCGCTTCAAACGCCTGCACCCGGCCTTTGCCGAACTCACGGAGCAGGAAATGATCAAGGAAGGGCTGTCCATCCCACTGCATGATGGCGCTGTACGTTACTACCGCGAACGGGGCTGGATGTAACCGATGGAGGGCCGGGTTCCATCCCGGCCCAGGGCTGCACCCAGCCCCTGGGATATTTTCCCTATACAAGGACCGGCCATTGAATAAGCCCCACACCCTCAGCACCGACTTGAACGAACTGGTCGCCAGCAGCGATATCGGCGGGCGCAGGCCCCACGGCTTCAGCGGAAAATTGCTGCTTAGCGTTGCCGCCTGCTGGTCGCTGTTCCAACTCTGGATCGCCTCACCGCTACCCTATGTGTTCGGTTTCGGTGTATTCAACAGCACCGAGGCGCGCTCCATTCATCTGGCACTGGCGGTGTTTCTCGGTTTCCTTGCCTACCCTGCCCTGCGCCGCTCACCGCAGGATCGCATCCCCTTCGGCGACTGGTTGATGGCGCTGGTGGCGGCTTTCTGTGCTGCCTATATCTATCTGTTCTACGACCAGCTGGCGACCCGCCCCGGCAGCCCGACCACGCTGGATGTGGTGGTGGCGCTGACCGGTCTGCTGTTGCTGCTGGAAGCCACCCGCCGGGCGCTGGGTCCGCCGCTGACCATAGTGGCCTTGATCTTTCTTGCCTACTCTCTGGCTGGACCCTATATGCCTGGCATGCTCTCGCATCGGGGCGTCAGCTGGGTGTCCCTGGCCAACCACCAGTGGCTCAGCACCCAGGGGGTGTTCGGCATAGCGCTGGGGGTATCCACCAGTTTCGTGTTCCTGTTCGTGCTGTTCGGTTCACTGCTGGACAAGGCAGGCGCTGGCAATTACTTCATCAAGCTGGCCTTCTCCCTGCTCGGTCACTACCGGGGTGGCCCGGCCAAGGCCTCGGTGGTCGCCTCGGGCATGACCGGGCTGATCTCCGGCTCATCCATCGCCAACACGGTCACTACCGGTACCTTCACCATTCCGATGATGAAACGGGTCGGTTTCAGCCGCGATCAGGCCGGTGCGGTGGAAGTCGCCGCCTCGGTGGACGGTCAGTTGATGCCGCCGGTGATGGGCGCAGCGGCCTTTCTGATGGTGGAATATGTAGGGGTGCCCTACACCGATATCATCCGCCACGCCTTTCTGCCGGCGATGATTTCCTACATCTCGCTGTTCTACATAGTTCACCTGACCGCCGTCAAAGCGGGCATGCAGGGGCTGCAGAGCAGCAACCCTCCACGCCCCGTGCTGCGCAAGCTGCTCGGTTTTCTCAGCGGCTTGCTGTTCATCATGGGGCTGTCGGCTGTGGTCTATTACGGACTTGGCTGGCTCAAGCCGCTGCTTGGCAGTCATGCCCCCTGGGTGATCGCCGGGGGCCTGGCCGCTGCCCACGTGGCGCTGCTGTATATCGGTGCCCGCTACCCGGATCTGGAGCTGGATGATCCGAACTCCCCGGTGGTGGTCATGCCCCAGACCCGGCCTACGCTGATGACCGGTTTGCACTATATTCTGCCGGTGGTGGTACTGGTCTGGTGCCTGATGGTCGAGCGCCTCTCACCGGGGCTGTCGGCGTTCTGGGCCACGGTATTCATGATGGGCATCATTGTCACCCAGCACCCGCTGCGGGCGCTGTTTCGCCAGCAGTCGGACGTACTGCTCCAGCTGCGCCGGGGGCTGGTCGACCTGCGTGACGGTCTGGTGGCCGGAGCACGCAATATGGTAGCCATCGGCATTGCTACCGCGACGGCAGGCATCATCGTCGGCGCGGTGTCCCAGACCGGCGTCGGACTGGTGTTTGCCGATCTGGTCGAGCTGCTGTCCATGGGCAACCTGCTGCTCATGCTGGTGCTTACCGCCGTGCTCTGCGTGGTGCTGGGCATGGGCCTGCCGACCACCGCCAACTACATCGTGGTCTCCACCCTGCTGGCTCCGGTGATCGTCTCGCTCGGGCAGCAGACCGGGCTGCTGGTGCCCTTGATCGCCGTACACATGTTCGTGTTCTACTTCGGGCTGATGGCCGATGCCACCCCACCGGTGGGCCTGGCCGCCTTTGCCGCCTCGGCGATTTCCGGAGGTGATCCGATCCGCACCGGGCTGCAGGTGTTCTACTTCTGCCTGCGCACGGCGATACTGCCGTTCATGTTCATCTTCAATACCGATCTGTTGCTGATCGACGTCAGCTTCTGGCATGGGGTGATCATCTTTCTAGTGGCCACGGCGGCCATGCTGATCTTCGCCGCCGCCACGCAGAACTGGTTTATCGTGCGCAGCCGCTGGTATGAAAGCCTGATCCTGCTGCTGGTGGCCTTTACCCTGTTCCGCCCTGGCTTCTGGATGGACCTGCTGTTCGATCCCTACCGTGACATACCCCCGGCGGAGATTGCCCTGGCGCTGGAACAGGTGGCGGGAACGGATAACCCCCTGCGTCTGCACATTGCCGGTGAAGACGGCGTGGGTAACCCGCGCACCTTCTATGTGCAGGTGCCCATACCCGAAGGCCGAACCGGCGAAGAACGTCTGGCCAACCTGGGGCTGAGCCTGATCGAGGAGGATGAGCGCACGCTGGTGGACGCGGTCGACTACGGCAGTCTGGCCGCCGAGCTGGGTCTGGAATTCGACCAGCAGATTCTCGAGGTGATGGCACCGGTAGAGCGGCAGCGCAAGGAGTGGATGTGGCTGCCGGCACTGCTGCTGTTTGCCCTGGTAGCCGGGTTGCAATGGCGACGGCACCGGGCCGGTGAGCCTGGGGTGGCCCCCATCAGTTCACCGGCCCAGGTATAGCCCGGCTCAGCTGCGCCGTTTTGGTGGCGCCAGACCGTCGCCACCGTCCAGCACCACCTGCCCCCTGGGCACCGCGGGCTTGCGTTTGGCGGCTGGCTTGGCGGTCTTGGGCCGCTTGATCTTTTTCTTGTCGTCCTTTTTCTTCTTCGCTCCGACCGGCTTGCCGGAGGCCTTGACCTTTTTCGGCCCCTTGAAGCTGCCAACCAGCCCGGCAATCTCCCGGCGCTCGAACTGCCGACGCAGATAGCGCTCGATGCTCGACATCAGGCTCCACTCATGGGGCGCGACCAGGGAAACAGCCACGCCCTCGGCACCGGCCCGGCCGGTACGCCCCACGCGGTGCAGATAGTCATCGCCACTGCGCGGCATATCGAAGTTGATCACCAGATCCAGTTCGCTGATATCCAGCCCCCGGGCGGCCACATCGGTGGCGACCAGCACGCCGTTGCCGCCCTGCTTGAAGCGCTCGATGGCCAGCTTGCGCTCCTTCTGGTCCTTTTCCCCGTGCAGCACGTAGACCCGCAGCCCCTCCACCGCACGCAGCACACCGTTGAGTCGATCTGCCATGACCCGGGTATTGGTGAAGACGATGGCCTTGCCCTGGCATTCGTTGAGCAGCAGCCACTTGGTCAGCCGTTCCCGGTGGTTGTTGTCATCCACCGCGATCACCTGCTGGCGGATGGCTGGGGTATCGTCACGCACGCTGTCGAGCTCCAGCCAGCGCGGCTCGCGCAGCACCTGCTCGACAATCCGTCGGATGCCGGCATTGCCGGTGGTGGCAGAGAACAGCATGGTCTGGCGCTGCGGCGGACAGGCCCCGGCGATGGTCAGCACATCCTCGCTGAAGCCCATATCCAGCATGCGGTCGGCTTCATCGATGATCAGCGTCTGGATCTCGCTCAGATCCAGCCCACCGGCGGCCAGTTGTTCCAGCGCCCGCCCCGGTGTAGCAATGACGATATCCGGATTCTTGCGCAGCTTGGCGGCCTGCACCTTG
>JAAYHO010000315.1 GCA_012735335.1 Gammaproteobacteria bacterium | reverse complement strand
TCGCCACCCGACCCAGCCACTGGAACTGAACGGCGGCCTGGTCGAGATCGGTCACACGGGCAGCAGCTTCAGCTACGACAACGAACAACCCCGCCACCGCGTCTGGCTGGAACCCTACCAACTGGCCAGCCGCAACCTGACCAATGGCGAATACCTGGACTTCATGCTCGACGGCGGCTACCAGAGCCCTGAGCTGTGGCTATCCGACGGCTGGGATGCGGTCTGCGCCGGACAATGGCGCGCTCCGCTGTACTGGCAGCACACTGACACCGGCTGGCAGCTATTCACCCTGCACGGCCTGCGTCCCCTTCAGCCCCTGGCTACCCTCAGCCATATCAGCTTCTACGAAGCCGACGCCTTTGCCCGCTGGGCCGGTGCCCGGCTGCCCACGGAAGCGGAATGGGAACACGCCGCCACCAGCGCCCCGGCAGACGGGCTGTTCGACGAAGTCTGGCAATGGTGTAACAGCGCCTACCTGCCCTACCCCGGCTTCCGCCCAGCCAGTGGCGCCGTCGGCGAGTACAACGGCAAGTTCATGATCAACCAGATGGTCCTGCGCGGCGGCTCCCTGGCCACCCCCTCCGGGCATAGCCGACCCACCTACCGCAACTTCTTTCCGGCAGGCGCGCGTTGGCAATTCAGCGGGGTGCGATTGGCCTGGGCTACCTGACTGCTGCCAGCCCCCATGGATTGCCACGTCGCTGCGCTCCTCGCAATGACGAAAAGTACAAACTGCCCACCGAGGCCGGTATTCCCCCCACCACCGTCATTGCGAGCCGAAGGCGCGGCAATCCATCGTGCGGCGGCGCGGGGCCCATGGATTGCCACGTCGCCACGCTCCTCGCAATGACAGGGTGGACAGGGCAAGGCCTATGGATTTGCTTCAAACAAAAAAGCCGCCCCCGATCACTCGGGGGCGGCTTTGTGGATCACTTGACGCAGGCTATCAGTAGCCCAGCGAGAAGTTCTCTTCGTCCATATCCATCAGGTTCTCGGAACCGGACAGCATGGCTTCAACGTGGGCGCGGGTGCGCGGCAGGATGCGCTGGTAGTAGAAGCGCGCAGTCTGCAGCTTGGCCTTGTAGAAGGCCTCCTCGTTGGTACCGGCAGCCAGTTTCTCGGCAGCAACGCGGGCCATGTCCGCCCAGAAGTAGGCCAGGCACACATAACCGGAGTACATCAGGTAATCCACCGAAGCGGCACCGACCATCTCGCGATCCTTCATCGCAGCCATGCCGATCTTCATGGTGATGTCAGCCCACTCCTTGTTCAGGGTAGCCAGCGGACCGACGAACTCCTGAACCGCCTCATTACCTTCCTGGGCCTTGATGAACTTGTGCACGATCTTGGTGAAGTTCTGCAGGGTGGCGCCCTGGGTCATCAGCACCTTGCGACCCAGCAGGTCCAGCGCCTGGATACCGGTGGTACCTTCGTACAGCATCGAAATACGCGCATCACGCACGTTCTGCTCCATGCCCCACTCGGAGATGAAACCGTGGCCACCGTAGATCTGCACACCGTGGTTGGCCGCTTCAAAGCCGACTTCGGTCATGAACGCCTTGGCGATCGGGGTCAGGAAGGCCAGCAGCGAGTCAGCCAGCTTCTTCTGCTCTTCATCCTGGCTGCGCTTGATGATGTCCACCTGCTTGGCGGTGAAGTACACCATGGCGCGGTTACCTTCAGCGAAGGCCTTCATGGTCAGCAGCATGCGGCGTACATCCGGATGGACGATGATCGGGTCAGCGGGCTTTTCCGGGGCTTTCGGGCCGCTCAGAGCGCGCATCTGCAGACGCTCACGGGCGTAGGCGATACCACCCTGGAAGCCCACTTCAGCATGCGCCAGCCCCTGCAGAGCAGTACCCAGACGGGCGGTGTTCATGAAGGTGAACATGGCGTTCAGGCCCTTGTTCGGCGGCCCGATCAGGAAACCGGTGGCGTTGTCGAAGTTCATCACACAGGTAGCGTTACCGTGGATGCCCATCTTGTGCTCCAGGGAGCCGCAGTTCACACCGTTGCGCTCG
>JAAYHO010000039.1 GCA_012735335.1 Gammaproteobacteria bacterium | reverse complement strand
TGCAGCGGGATCGCCCGGCTCTCGCGGCACTGGCCGCCGAGTTCGAGGAGCTGATTGCCGGGTTGCTGGCCGAGCGCCGGGAGACCAGCGAGCCACTGGATGATCTGACCAGCGCGCTGATGCAGGAGACGGTGGACGGGCGCCCGCTCAACGATCTAGAGATCGCAAGCATCCTACGCAACTGGACCGCCGGGGAAGTCGGCACCATCGCCGCCTCGGTGGGCATCATCGCCCACTTCCTGGCCAGTCACCCGGATATCCAGCAACAACTGCGCGGGAATCCGGCCCTGCTGTGGCAGGCCAACGACGAGATACTGCGCATTCACGGCCCGCTGGTGGATAACCGCCGACGCACCACCTGCCCGGTGCAACTGGGCGACCGGCAGATTGCTGCGGATCAGCGGGTAACCATCAACTGGATAGCGGCCAACCGTGACCCCGAGGTGTTCCCCGAGCCGGAGCGCTTCTCGCTCGAACGAGACCCGAGCCTGAACCTGTTATACGGCGCCGGTATCCACGTCTGCCCCGGGGCTCCGCTGGCCCGCATGGAACTGGTGGTGATCATCGACAAGCTGCTGCAGCACACTGGACAACTGCGCCTGATCGACACCGAGCCCGCCCGCCTGGCCACCTATCCCGCCAGCGGCTACGCCAGCCTGCCGCTGAGTCTGCGCTGATCGTACCCAGGCCTCGCCGGGATGGAAGACTCCATCCCGGCAGGGGCAGGCGTTACTTGATCAGCCGCAGGCAGAAGGGGTAACGGTAGGGCGCGCCTTCATTGGCCTTGATTGCCGCTATGATCATCAGCACTATGGCCCCGACGATGACCACCCAGATCAGCAGAAAGCCCACCACGATCAGCATCAGCAGCACGCAGACCATGGCTGCGATCAGCACGGTGATCTGGAAGTTCAGCGCCTCCTTGCCCTGCTCGTCCACATAGGGATGCAGATCCTTCTTCAGCTGCCAGACAATCAGCGGGCCGATCAGGCTGCCGATCACCGGCAGGAAGTAACCGAGAAAGCCGGACAGATGGGCAATCATCGCCCAGAGACGCGCCTCGGAATCGGGCTCGCGCACCTGCACACCGGACTGATCAATATCCACCATGAACTCTCCCTCCTTTCGCCACTTTCTGCCTTGAGAATAGCTGAACGCTGGCCGCTCAGTCTTCCAGCGCGCTCAACTGCAGCGCAAACAGCTCGTCGATACCCTTGCGCGCCAGCTCCAGCATGGCATTCAGCTCTTCGGGGGTAAAGGGGGCTGCCTCGGCGGTGCCCTGCACCTCGATAAAGCCACCCTTGTCGGTCATCACCACGTTCAGGTCGGTATCGGCCGCCGAGTCTTCCGGGTAGTCCAGATCCAGTACCGGTACGCCCTGGTAGATACCCACCGAAATCGCCGCAATCATCTGCACCGATGGCAGCTTCTTGATCGCGCCGCGCTGCTTGAGCACCCGCAGCGCATCCACCAGCGCCACGCAGGCGCCGGTGATGGAAGCGGTACGGGTGCCGCCATCGGCCTGGATCACATCACAGTCGATATAGATGGTGTTTTCACCCAGGCTCTTCAGATCCACCGCCGCCCGCAGCGAGCGGCCGATCAGCCGCTGGATCTCCAGGGTCCGGCCGCCCTGCTTGCCCTTGCTCGCTTCGCGCTGCATGCGCTCACCGGTGGAGCGCGGCAGCATGCCGTACTCGGCGGTGATCCAGCCCTGCCCCGAGCCACGCAGGAAGCGCGGCACGCCCGCCTCGATGCTGGCGGTGCAGATGACCTTGGTGTCACCGAATTCGACCAGTACCGAACCCTCGGCATGCCGGGTGTAATGCCGGGTCAGGGTTACCTGGCGTAGCTGATCTGCCGCGCGGCCGCTGGGTCGTGTCATTTGAGATTCCTTGTCCTGCGTGAGTGTGCGGCGATTATACGGAGCCTGACCGGGGGTACAACAGGCACGGTACACCCGCCCCGACAGGGGGAGTACAATGCCTGCCCGAATAAACCAACAGACCAGCAGGAGCGTACCCATGGTTTACAGCATGACGGCCTTTGCCCGCAGCGAATCAAGCACCGACCAGGGCAGCCTGGTATGGGAGTTGCGCTCGGTAAACCACCGCTACCTGGAAGCCAGCCTGCGCCTGCCCGAAGCCTTCCGCGACCTGGAAGGGCCACTGCGCGAGCGCCTGCGCAAGCAGATCGCCCGGGGCAAGCTGGAATGCACCCTGCGCTTCAACCCGAGCGGTGACAGCAGCCAGCAACTGAACCTGAACCAGCCGCTGGTCGCCCAGTTGATCGAGGCCGCCGGTCAGCTCAGCCACCAGTTGCCCAATGCCGCGCCGATCAACCCGCTGGAGCTGCTGGCCTGGCCCGGGGTACTGACCGGCGGCGAGGCGCAGCAGAGTGATCTGGTAAAACAGGCCGATCAGCTGTTCAACGAAGCGCTGGAACAACTCAAGCAGAGCCGCGCCCGGGAAGGTGCCGAACTCAAGGCGCTGATCGAGGAGCGACTGGACAGCATGGCCGACCGGGTCGCCACCCTGCGCGAGATGATGCCCAGCCTGCTCGACGCCCACCGGCAGAAGCTCATCGACCGCTTCAATGAAGCGAAACTGGAGCTGGACAGCACCCGCATCGAGCAGGAACTGGTGATCCTCGCCCAGAAGATCGACGTTGCTGAAGAACTCGACCGCCTCACCACCCACATCAACGAAACCCGCAATGTACTGGCCAGCAACGCCGCCATCGGCCGCCGCCTGGACTTCCTGATGCAGGAATTCAACCGCGAAGCCAACACCCTGGGCTCCAAGGCCATCGACGTACGCAGCACCCAGGCAGCGGTGGATATGAAGGTGTATATCGAGCAGATG
>JAAYHO010000314.1 GCA_012735335.1 Gammaproteobacteria bacterium | reverse complement strand
TCGGATACATGCGGGCCGAGCAGTACTTTGAAAATGCGCTCCTGGTTCATCCCAGCATCTCCTCGAACTTCTTGACAGCAGGTACAGTGATCAGCACCTTGTCGTAAGCGATCAGGCTGACCGGATCTGAACCCTGAACATCACGTACGTCGACGTGCGGCAGGTTGCGTGCAGCCAGATACAGGTTGGTATCCAGGCTATCGGTAACGATCAGCACGTTTTCCAGGTTGAGCTCATTCAGCTTGCCAACCAGGGCCTTGGTCTTGGGCGCATCAACGCCGAAGCTCTCAACCACAACCAGACGCTCCTGACGCACCAGCTCGGACAGAATCGAGCGCATGGCGCCGCGGTACATCTTGCGGTTCAGTTTCTGTTCAAAGTTACGCGGACGAGCTGCGAAGGTGGCACCGCCCCCACGCCAGATCGGGCTGCGGATGGTACCGGCACGGGCGCGACCAGTGCCCTTCTGACGCCAGGGCTTCTTGCCGCCACCGGACACTTCAGAACGGGTCTTCTGCTGCTTGGTGCCCTGACGGCCACCGGCCATGTAGGCGACAACAGCCTGGTGAACCAGGGTTTCGTTAAACTCGGTGGCAAAGGCCAGATCGGATACTTCGATCGCGCTTGCACCAGCTACATTCAAATTCATGTGAACTCCCCCTTAACCCTTGGCCTTGACTGCCGGGCGAACAATGACGTCGCTACCAGGCGCGCCGGGAACCGGGCCCTTGATCAGCAGCAGGTTACGTTCAGCGTCAACGCGTACGATTTCCAGGGTCTGCACGGTCACTTGCTCAGCACCCATGTGACCAGCCATCTTCTTGCCCTTGAACACGCGACCGGGGGTCTGGCACTGGCCAATGGAACCCGGAACACGGTGGGAGACGGAGTTGCCGTGGGTGGCGTCCTGACCGCGGAAGTTCCAGCGCTTGATGGTACCGGCAAAGCCCTTACCTTTGGACTGACCGGTAACGTCTACTTTCTGGCCCGCTTCGAAAAGACCGACATTGAGCTCTGCACCGGCTTCGTATTCTGCGCTGTTGTCCAGGCGGAATTCGCATACGCTGCGACCTGCAGCGGTATTGGCCTTGGCAAAGTGCCCTGCCATCGGCTTGCTGACGCGACTGGCGCGACGCTCGCCCACGGTGATCTGGATGGCATTATAACCATCGACATCAAGGGACTTGACCTGAGTGATACGGTTTGGCTCGACTTCAACCACCGTAACAGGAATGGAAACACCATCTTCAGTGAAAACGCGGGTCATACCGCATTTCCGGCCGACTAAACCAATAGTCATGTTGTAAACCTCTTGAGTGCACGGGGCTATTACCCGCTATGGCCGCCCATTTCAGGGCGTTACACGGCTGGATAGCCCCCGTCGTTCGGGGCTATCAGCCGAGGCTGATTTGAACCTCAACGCCAGCTGCAAGGTCCAGTTTCATCAGCGCATCGACAGTCTTGTCGGTGGGCTGAACGATATCCAGCACCCGCTTGTGGGTACGGATTTCATATTGATCCCGGGCATCTTTGTTGA
>JAAYHO010000313.1 GCA_012735335.1 Gammaproteobacteria bacterium | reverse complement strand
GCAGGGCGTCGAGCATGGGCTGATAGCCCGGTTGCCAGGCCTGCAGTCCCGGCAGGGTCGAGCGCAGGGCGCGGAGGATATCCATACCGGCATAATCCAGATCACCCCAGAAGAAGCAGCCCGCTGCGGTGTGCTGCCAATGCCGGTGGAAGTGCTCGGCGTCGGAGTCCGGCAGGAAGGCAAACCGGGTGCTGGCGCTGGTGATGCGCCCGGCGCTGGCGCGAAAACCGGCACTGAACAGCAGGGCGGTGGCGGCGGGGGTCTGTTCCACCAGACGCAGGAAGCTGTCCTGATTCTCGACGATCAGCAAGGTATCGAAGCCGGTCGGCGCCCAGGCCGTGAGCAGCAGTGACCGCTGGCGGATACTTTCGACACGCTCGCCGAACAGCTGACCGAGCAGCTCCAGGCGTTGATCCAGTACCTTGGAGTTGCCGAGGAAGCAGCGGGCGGACAGCTCGCGCAGACTCAACTGCTGATCCAGCAGCGGGCCGATGGCGGCCAGGGCGGCAACTGTCTGTTCACCGGTAATGCCGGGCAGGCTCAGCCGCTGGCGGCGCAGCGCCTCGCCCTGATCGACAAAACTGCCCGCGTGGCGGTCGATGGCTGCCAGCCATTCAGCTTCGGCCGGGTCGATGCGGGGCCGGTCCAGCCACTGCCGCAGCAGCTCCTCGGACTCGGCCCGCAGCCGCAGCTGGGCGTTTTCATAGGGTTGCTGATGCGGCTGCAGGCGCCGTTCGAGGGTGACGCTGAATACCTGCCAGCGCTGCACCAGCTCCTGTTCGATGATCTGCCAGCGGCCTTCCACATCCGCCGAGAACTCGTACAGGGCTGGTACCGAGCGCTCATTGATGCGCAGGGTGACAGCCCGGCTGCGCGGTCGCTCCAGGCGCTGCAGCATCTCCAGCAGCAGGCTGCGTACCCAGGGCTCGCCGAGCCAGCCGAGCTGCTCCCCACCATTGCTCATAGCAACTCCATGAACTCCAGCGAGCCCTGCTGGCGGATCACCCGGCGATGGTTGTTCCACAGCTCGGTGATGCGCTCGCGGTTGAGCTGCTGACGATCCACCAGTACCCGGGTGTTCAGCTCGCCCATGGCGACCGCGCTGGGCACCTTGCTGAATACGAACTGGTTGCTGATCAGTTCGAGGAAGGGGCCGGCCTTGCTGGTCGGCATGATGAAGATCAGCTGCAGACCGAGGGTTTCGGTCAGGTAGCTGATCACCTGACGGGAGCGGGTTTCATCCATGTGCATGAAGGCCTCATCGACGATCACCATGCGCAGGTGGCTGTTGCCCTCGTTGAAGCGGAAGGCACTGGTCACTGCAGCGGCGCGGATGATATAGGCCGGGGTTTCCAGCTGGCCACCGGAGCCGGTGCCGTACTCGCTGAGGCGGATGGCCTGCTTGCCTTCCGGGTGCTTGAGGATGTCGTAGCGGCGGTAACGGCGGTAGTCGCTGATGCGCTCCAGCTCACGCAGGGCCTGCTGCTCGTCACCTTCCAGCAGCAGCCCGAGCAGATGGTCGCGGACGCTGGCGGACTGCTCCGACAGGCTGACCTCGAACAGGTTGGTTCCGTCGCCCAGATTCGGCATCTGGGTTACCTCGCGGAAGAACTTCCAGTATTCCTTGTATTCCGGCACCCAGCTCCAGTCGAACTGGAAGCCCTCGCGGTCGGCGCCGAAGCGGTGGTGTTCCAGCTCGCTGTTGAGCTGCTCCAAGGTGCGCTCGCCGTCGTTGATGGCCTGGTGGATCTCGTGGCACAGGTCGCTGACAAAGGTGGTGTTGAAACTGTCGCGCAGCTTGCCGAGCTGCTCCTGCTTTTCCAGCAGCACGTTGTTGCGCAGGCGGTTGTGCAGGTTGTCCAGTTGTTGGCTCAGGCCGCAGATATGCCGGAAGAAGCCCAGACTGTGCAGCTCGTCGGCGCAGTCGTGCAGCAGGTTGTCAGCGGGCTGGGCCTGCTGGTTGTACTCCCTGAGTCGCGAATCCAGCTGCACCGCCAGTTGTGACAGGTTGTCGCCCAGCCGCTGCCGGGCGCTGGCAAAGTCGAAGTCCTTGCCGACCTGCTCCAGTTGTTCGTCCAGCTGGGCCAGATGCTGCTGCGGATTGAGCCCACCGACCAGGGCGGCGGCATCCAGCAGATAGCTTTCGGCCTGGTCTCGGGCTTCGAGCAGGCTGTCGCCCTGGTCGGCCAGGCGGGTGACCTGCAGGTGGATATTGTCCAGATTGGTTTTCAGGCCACCCAGTTCGGTGCCGAGGCTGTCCTTGCGTGCATCCAGCTCATGGTAGCGCTGTTGAACGCGCTGCAGTTCCTGCTCCAGATCCTGATATTCGGACAGATCCAGACTGGCCAGCAGCTGTTCCACCTCACGCAGTTGTTGCTGGGCCTTGAGCAGGTCATTGGCCCGGGCGACGTAATCCAGCGGGCGGATGCGCAGCAGCTGGGTGGTGAGTTGCTGCATCAGCTGGCATAGCTGCTGCAGTGCGTGGTGCTGGATCTGCAGCTCTTCCAGTTGTTTCTGCTGGGCCTGCAGGTTGCGTTTGCGCGCGGCGGCGCCGAACAGCAGCTGGCTGTCGTCGATATCGCAGCGGAACAGCGCGTAGTTGCCCGAGCCCATGCCGTCCTGGGTGATGCCGCGCCGGGTCTGGCGCAGGGCTTCGGCATCGGCGACGCGCACCACGCTGCCATAGGAGGCGCGCAGATAGTATTCGGCGATGCGGTGATTGAAACGCATCACCTGAATGATCGAATCCTCCGGCAGGGTCAGGCGTTCGGCATCCTGACGGGCCTTGTCGCCCTGAATGACCCGTGCCCGGTTGCGGTCACGCCCCGTCAGTTGCCGCACAATGCGGATGGCCTGGGCCTCGAACGCCGGCTCTACCAGAATGCCGTAGCGCGAGCCGCCGATATAGCCTTCGATCGCCATCTGCCAATCGGCATCGGTGATCTCCACCTGATCGCACAGTACCCGCGGATCGGCCTGCGGACATTGCTGGCGAATGGCATTCAGGGCGTCTTCGACGTAGCCGGGGTAGGTCACACGGCTGTCTTGCAGTGCCTTGATCTGCCGCTGGCTTTGACTGATCTGGCGTTCCAGCTGGCTCAGGGCGTTACGCCGCTCCTGCAGCAGGCGGTCGGCCCGCTGCAGGAGCGTGCTGTTGTCGGCCGCCGTTTCACCGAGCAGGG
>JAAYHO010000312.1 GCA_012735335.1 Gammaproteobacteria bacterium | reverse complement strand
TTCTACACCCGTATGGAGAAGACCAAACCGGTTCCGGAGAGGGTTACTGGCTGATGAAAAAACAACTTATTGCATTGATGTTTGCGCTGCTGCCCGGTCTCGCGGTAGCGGCCGGACCGAGCGTGGAACTGTCCGAGGCCAATATTGACCGCACGGACAAGGCCAGTCTGCAGGATGGCGCCCGTACTTTCGTCAACTACTGCATGGGCTGTCACTCTGCCCAGTACCAGCGTTACGAGCGTGTTGCGACTGACCTGGGTATTCCTGAAGAGTTGATGATGGAGAACATGGTATTCACTGGTGCGCTGTACGGTGAGCACATGAATATCGGCATGCGTCCGGAAGACTCCAAGGTATGGTTCGGGGCTGCGCCGCCGGACCTGACCATGGTCGCCCGGGTACGCGGTGTGGACTGGCTGTACAGCTACATGCACTCGTTCTATGAAGACCGCTCCCGCCCCTTCGGCTGGAACAACACGGTGTTCGAGAACGTCGGCATGCCGCATGTGCTGGCAGAGCTCCAGGGCAAGCAGGTCAAGGGCTGTGCGCCGGCTCCCGTGCGCGAGAAGGGCAAGGTGGTGCGTGACACCCTGACCGGTGAGCCGATGCTCGAGGAGCAGTGCGACGTGCTCTATGTGGAAGAGGGTACCGGTAGCCAGAGCGCAGAAGAGTACGACACTACTGTGCGCAACCTGGTTGCCTTCCTTGCCTACTCCTCTGACCCGGTCAAGGAGACCCGTGAGCGCATTGGTATCTACGTGCTGCTGTATCTGGCGTTCTTCTTCGTGTTCGCCTATCTGCTGAAGCGCGAGTACTGGAGAGATATCAAGTAATCGTCCGCGATTGCCTTGATGCCATGAAAACGCGCCCTTCGGGGCGCGTTTTTGTTTGCGCTACCAGCCGTGCCAGAGCGTTCCCCGGCCCAGCCCTCAAACAGGGCGTTTTGCGATTGTGGTATACTGGTTGCTTTCTCGTCAGCCCGCTTGGACGATCCCGTCCAGCCATGGGCTTCTGCACGATGGGGGTTGATATATGAGTGTTACTGCCAACAAGCGTTCCTCGATGGCTTTTTTTTCCGACCCGAATGATCACTACTGTCATCGAGTTCGTATTGTGCTGGCTGAAAAGGGTGTAACCGTCGATATCGTCGATGTCGAGCCGGACAACCACCCGCAGGAGTTGGCCGAGGTCAACCCTTACAATACGGTTCCTACTCTGCTTGATCGTGATCTGGTGCTCTACGAGCCCAATATCATGATGGAGTATCTGGATGAGCGTTTTCCTCATCCGCCCTTGCTGCCGGTGTATCCGGTCGCCCGTGCCAACAGCCGCCTGCTGATGTATCGCATCCAGCGTGACTGGTGCGGCCTGGTGGATGTGCTGAGCAATCCGAAAAGCCCGGCCGCTGCGGTTACCAAGGCGCGCAAGGAGCTGCGTGAGAGCCTGAGTGGTGTCGCTCCGGTGTTCTCCGAGATGCCGTTCTTCATGAGCGATGAATTCAGCTTGGTGGACTGCTGCCTGGCACCTATCCTGTGGCGCCTGCCGCATCTGGGTATCGAGTTGCCCAAGCAGGCCAAGCCGCTGCAGGATTACATGGACCGTATCTTCGCCCGCGAGGGTTTCATCGGCAGCCTGTCGGCCGCTGAACGGAACATGCAGTAGTCCCGGAGGGCAGTAGCATGCAGATGAGCTCCAGCCGCCCATATCTGATCCGCGCGTTGTACGAATGGATCCTGGATAACGACTGTACCCCCTACGTGCTGGTCAATGCCGGCTACCCCGGTACCGCCGTGCCCGAAGGGTTTGTCGAGGGTGGTCAGATTGTGCTTAACCTGTCGCCTTCGGCGATCCGTGCACTGGACATGGATAACGAGCGGGTATGCTTTGACGGGCGCTTTGGTGGCGTGGCGCAGCAGGTGTGGATTCCCACCGGGGCGATCATGGCCATCTATGCCCGGGAGAACGGGCAGGGCATGGTCTTCGAGATCGATACCGAAACCCCGCCACCGCAGGATGATGAGCCCACCGATCAGCCGCCCAAACCCAGCGGCAGACCATCACTCAAGGTGGTCAAGTAAC
>JAAYHO010000311.1 GCA_012735335.1 Gammaproteobacteria bacterium | reverse complement strand
TCAGGCGATCTTCCTGTCGCCCCGCGATACCCAGCTGGGTCGTGGCGAGCCGGTGGAGGACAGTGCCCGGGTACTGTCGCGCATGTGCGATGCGATCATGATCCGTACCTTCGCCCACAGCAGCGTGGAAACCTTTGCCGCCTACTCCCAGGTGCCGGTGATCAACGGCCTGAGTGACGACCTGCACCCCTGCCAGTTGCTGGCGGACATGCAGACCTACCTGGAGCACCGTGGCAGCATCAAGGACAAGACCGTGGTCTGGATCGGTGATGGCAACAACATGTGCAACACCTATATCCAGGCAGCCATGCAGTTCGACTTCCAGCTGCGTATTGCCTGCCCGGAAGGCTACGATCCGGATCAGGCCTGGCTCGACGCCGCTGGTGATCGGGTGAGCATCGTTCGCGACCCGCGTGCGGCGATGGCCGACGCCCACCTGGTCTGCACCGACGTATGGGCCTCCATGGGTCAGGAACAGGAGGCCGAGCAGCGCATGGCGGTGTTTGCACCCTACCAGGTTACCCCCCAGCTGCTGGATCTGGCCGATGAGTCGGTGATCTTCATGCATTGCCTGCCGGCCCACCGCGGTGAAGAGGTCTCCGCCGAGCTGATGGACGATCCGCGCAGTGTCATCTGGGATCAGGCCGAGAACCGCCTGCACGCACAGAAGGCCCTGGTCGAGTTCCTGCTGGTAGAGTGACATGTCCGATATCGTTCTGGAGCTGAACAACCTGGCCTGCGGCTACGATGGTCATCCGATTGTCAGCGACCTGAGCCTGCATCTGCGGGCCGGGGACAACGGCTGCCTGCTGGGCCCGTCGGGCTGCGGCAAGACCACCACCCTGCGCAGCATCGCCGGGTTCGAGCCGGTCACCGCCGGGGAAATTCGTCTGCAGAACCGGGTGCTGTCCAGCCCGACCCAGCGGGTGCCGCCGGAACAGCGCCGGATCGGCATGGTATTTCAGGATTACGCGCTGTTCCCGCACCTGACGGTGGCGGAGAACATCGCCTTCGGCATCAGCAAACACCCCCAGCGCCAGCGCATCATCGACGAGCTGCTGGAGCTGGTGAATCTGGACCGGCTGGGCAAGCGCTATCCCCATGAGCTGTCCGGTGGTCAGCAGCAACGGGTTGCGCTGGCCCGGGCGCTGGCTCCGGAACCGGCGCTGCTGCTGCTGGATGAGCCCTTCTCCAATCTGGATGGCGACCTGCGCCGCCGCCTGTCCGCTGAGGTTCGCGATATTCTCAAGACCCGGGGCACCAGCGCCCTGCTGGTGACCCACGACCAGAGCGAAGCCTTTGCCATGTGCGATCAGGTCGGCGTACTGCGCGAGGGGCATCTGCAGCAATGGGATACGCCCTACAACCTGTACCACGAACCCGCCACACCCTTTGTTGCCAGCTTCATCGGCCAGGGTTACTTCATCCGCGGCCAGCTGCTGACTCCGGACACGGTGCAGACCGAGCTGGGAGTGATCCGTGGCAACCGTGCCTACCAATTGCCCGCAGGCAGTGCGGTAGACGTGCTGCTGCGCCCGGACGATATCGTCGGCCAGGAAGGCAGTCCGCTGACCGCGACCATTACCGGCAAGGTATTCCTCGGTGCCACTACCCTGTACCGCCTGCAATTACCTACCGGCAGCATGCTGGAAACGCTGTTTCCCAGCCATGATGATCATCCGCTGGGGGAAGTGCTGGGTATAGGCGTAGCGGCCGACCACCTGGTGGTATTTGCCGCCCAGG
>JAAYHO010000310.1 GCA_012735335.1 Gammaproteobacteria bacterium | reverse complement strand
TCATGTGGCCGTTCTCGAAGGAGTAGAAACCGCCTTCGCTGGACCAGCTCTTGGCGTCTACCGCCTCGGTACCACCCTTATCGTAGTTGCGCTGACCCATGGTCGACAGGTAGTTCCAGTGCACAGCGCCCACGTGGTAGCCATCGGCGCCGTTTTCGGCGGTCAGCTTCCAGTTGCCTTCGTAGGTGTAGGTCGAGGTACCGCGCAGGATCTCCACGCCGTGCTCGCACTGGTCGACAATGCTGTCGATGACCTTGGCCGCTTCGCCGAGGTATTCCTCCAGCGGCATGACGTCGGCGTTCAGGCTGCCGAACAGGAAGCCCCGGTAGCTCTCGAAACGCGGCAGGCGCTTGAGGTCATGGGAGCCTTCGGTATTGAACTGCTCCGGATAACCGCCCTTCTTCTGGTCACGGGCCTTGAGCAGCTTGCCGTCGTTACGGAAAGTCCAGCCGTGGAAGGGGCAGGTAAAGGAGGATTTGTTGCCACGCTTCTTGCGGCACAGGGTAGCGCCACGGTGGGTACAGGTATTGAGCAGTGCCTGCAGCTCACCTTCCTTGGTACGGGTAATCACCACCGGCTGGCGGCCCAGGGTCAGAGTGAAGTAGTCACCCGGGTTTTCCATCTGGCTTTCATGGGCCAGAAACATCCAGTTGCCCTCGAAGATGTGTTTCATCTCCAGGTCAAACAGATCCTGATCGGTAAAAGCACCCCGATCACCACGGTATTTGCCTGTGGCCGGATCAACTTCCACCGCGTTGCGGATCTTCTTCTCAAGCTGGTCGAGTTGGCGAGTCATGTGCGTAACTCCATGTTGTTCTTTGGTTGCAGCAGGCCACAGCCAGCCCGCGAACGGGCTGGCCGGGTGCCGAATACAACGTCTTTAAAGGGAGATCAGGCGTTAGCTTCTTCCAGCGCGCGCTTACGGGCATGGCGATCCTGCAGATCAGCCTTGTCAGTGCGTACCAGTTCGATATTGAACTCGATCTCGGTGATCGGGCCGGTCACCCCAACGCGCTCACCTTCAGCGGACTTCTCAACCTTGTTGGCCTCAACCACCAGCTCATCGCGGGTAGCAAAAGCGAAGTCGTCATAGGTGTACTCATCACCCGCCAGGTTGATCTGAGTGGTCAAGTGCTTGTGACCGGGCGCCTCAACGAAATAGTGGATGTGCGCAGGACGGCGACCATGGCGACCCAGCAGGTTCAGCAGACGCTGAGTAGAGCCTTCCGGCGGGCAACCGTAGCCAGCAGGAATGATGGACTGGGCAACATAGCGACCTTCGGCATCGGTCTTGATCCGACGACGCAGGTTGTACTCGCTCTGAGACTTGTCAAAGTAGGAATAACCGCCATGGGCGTTGGCATGCCAGATATCAACAACCGCATTGGCAATCGGGTTGCCTTCGGTATCGGTCACACGCCCCTTGATCAGCATGCTTTCAGAGGTGGTATCAGTACCATCATCCATGCGTGCAAAACCTTCGCTCAGCGGAGCACCGGCAACAAACAGCGGGCCTTCAATGGTACGCGGCGTACCGCCAGCCAGACCGGCAGCCTCATCCTGGGCATCCATACGGATATCCAGGTACTTATCCATACCCAGACCCGGTGCCAACAGAGCTGCTTCGTTGTTCTTACCCAGCTCGCTCACATAGTTGACCGCACTCCAGAACTCTTCCGGCGTCACGTCAAAGTCTTCGATCAGCTGAAAAACGTCTCTCATGAAACGGTGAACGATCTTCTTCGCACGCTCGTTGCCACCTTCGGTGTGGAACCCGGCAACTTTGTTCAGCAGCTCTTGTACTTCTTCGGTGTGCACAGTCTTGACAGTCATGGTGTTACTCCTCGTACTTGTTTTTATTGCCGGATCACATCGCGTAAGCTGGCAATCTCATCGGCGGTGCCTGCTACCAGGCACCTGATTTCACGGTTGGAAATTCAACGATCATCCTCATGGATCGAAGACGGATGGCGGCACAGCGGCGCAACCGTGATATCCATGTAGGGGAACAGCGGCAGATTGCTGATCACGTCCTGCAGCTC
>JAAYHO010000038.1 GCA_012735335.1 Gammaproteobacteria bacterium | reverse complement strand
TGCCCATTGCCTTCCTGCGCGGGGATATCGGCAAGCTGTTCTCCGAATTCGCCCTGACCATGGCCGCCGCCGTGGTGTTCTCCAGCTTCGTCGCCCTGACCCTGTCCCCGGCGCTGGCCTCGAAGATCCTGCGCGCCAACGACGCCGACAACCGCTTGGTGCGGGTAGTGGACAGCGCCCTGCAACACAGCCGCCGGTTCTATGGCAGCATCCTGCGGCTGGCGCTGGCCCAGCGCGCGCTGACCGTAGTGCTGTTCGCCGCACTCTCGGTACTGACCCTGTGGCTGATGAGCCTGCTGCCCAACGAATACACCCCGACCGAGGATCGCGGCGTGTTCATGATCATGGTCAACGGCCCGGAAGGGGCGACCTACGACTACATGGTCGAATACATGGATGAGATCGAATCCCGGGTACTGGATCTGGTCGACAGCGGCGAAGTGTCCCGCATCATGGTCCGCGCGCCGCGCTCCTTCGGCGCGGTCACCACCTTCAACACCGGCATGCTCAACGTGGTGCTCAACGACTGGGCCGACCGACGGCCCGCCACCGAGATCATCAATGAACTGCGCAGCCGCTTTGTCGACCTGCCCGGCGTACGCATCACCCCGATCATGCGCCAGGGCTTCGGCGCAGGGCGCGATCAGCCATTCCAGCTGGTGATCGGCGGGGCAGGCACCTACGACGAACTGGCCGAATGGCGCGACATCCTGCTGGCCAGACTGGAGCAGGACAACCCCGGCCTGATCAACATCGACACCGACTACAAGGAAACCCAGCCGCAGCTGGAAGTACACATCGACTACGACCGCGCCGCCGCCCTGGGCGTCAGTGTCAGCACCATCGGCCGGACCCTGGAAACCATGCTTGGCTCACGCCGGGTCACCACCTACCTGGACGCCGGGGAAGAGTACGATGTGATCCTCGAAGCGGCTAAACTGGACAAGCGCACCCCCTCCAGCATGGAGAACATCTACGTGCGCTCGACCACCAGCGGCGCGCTGATCCCGCTGTCCAACCTGATCACCATCGAGGAATACGCCGGGTCCACCAACCTCAACCGCTACAACCGCAACCGCGCCATCACCATCGACGCCTCCATGGCACCCGGGCTGGCGCTGGGTGACGCGTTGGACCACGTCGAACAACTGGCCCGCGACAGCCTGCCGGACACCCTGGTCATCGACTACAAGGGCCAATCACTGGACCTGCGCAACGCCGGGGGCTCCATGACCTTCATCTTCTTGCTCGGCGCACTGGTGATCTTCCTGGTACTGGCCGCGCTGTTCGAAAGCTTCGTGCACCCGCTGGTGATCATGCTCGGCGTACCCATGGCCATCGGCGGCGGCCTGCTCGGCCTGTGGCTGACCGGCAACAGCCTCAACGTCTACAGCCAGATCGCCCTGCTGATGCTGATCGGCCTGGCCGCCAAGAACGGCATCCTCATCGTCGAATTCGCCAACCAGCTGCGCGACGCCGGACGCAGCTTCGATGAAGCCGTAATGGAAGCCAGCATCCTGCGCCTGCGCCCGATCCTCATGACCGGCGTCACCACCGTAGCCGGAGCCATCCCCCTGGTCATCGCCAGCGGCGCCGGCGCCGAAAGCCGCATGGTCATCGGCGTGGTGGTCATGTGGGGTGTCAGTATCTCGATGTTCGTCACCCTGGTGCTGATTCCCGTGCTGTACAGCCTGCTGGCCCGCCGTACTGGCTCGCCAGAAGCGTTGAAGCGGCGGTTGGAGGAAGAGCAGGGCTAGAACCCCACGGAATGACGAGCACTCCCGGGAACGTCGAGCACCAGCTCGATGAGCGGCCTTCTCGCCCCACCGTGGACGAGCTGGTGCTCGTCCCTCCCAGGACCCAGAC
>JAAYHO010000309.1 GCA_012735335.1 Gammaproteobacteria bacterium | reverse complement strand
GGCGGCAGGTAGCCATACAATGCGGCCACGGTGCGCATGCCTGCGGCGCGGCCGGCCTGGATATCCCGCAGGTGATCACCGACATACACGCTGCGCCCGGGTGCTACACCCATCTCGGCGCAGGCCTTGAACAGCGGCTCGGGGTGCGGTTTGCCCTGGCTGACCTGATCGGGGCAGACCAGACTGGCGCAGCGCTCGGCCAGCCCGACCGCCTCCAGCAGCGGGATGCTGAAGCAGCTCATCTTGTTGGTCACCACACCCCAGGGCAGACCCTCGGCATCGAGCCAGTCAAGCAGGCTGCTGATACCGGGGAAGGGCCGGGCATGGCGGCCCAGTTCCTGCTGGTAGCGCTGCAGGAATTCATCGCGCAGGGCGTTGAAGTCGGTGTGCTCGGGGGTGATGGAAAAGGCGGCGCAGAGCATGCCCGCAGAGCCATCGGAGACGGTGGAGCGGATCAGGTGCAGGGGCGCGTCCGGCAGGCCGCGTTGCTGGCGCATGCTGAGGATGATTGCCAGAAAGTCATCCACCGTATCCAGTAGGGTGCCATCCAGGTCAAACAGCACGGCGTCCAGCATTTCAGACACCGCGCTGGCAATGGATCATGTAGTTCACGTCCACGTCCTGGGCCAGTTTGTAGTGACGCAGCAGCGGGTTGTAGGTCAGGCCGATGATGTCCTGCATGTCCAGTCCGGCTTGCCGCGACCATTTGCCCAGCTCGGCAGGACGGATGAACTTGGCGTATTCATGGGTACCCCGGGGCAGCATGCGCAGCAGGTACTCGGCACCGACAATGGCGAAGGCAAAGGACTTGGGGTTGCGGTTGATGGTGGAGAAGAACACGTGGCCGCCCGGTTTGACCAGGGTGGCACAGGCGCGGATCACCGAGGCCGGGTCCGGTACGTGTTCGAGCATTTCCATGCAGGTCACCACATCGAAGCGGCCTGGATGCAGTTCGGCCATTTCCTCGGCGGTGCTCTGCTGGTAATCCACTTCCACACCGGATTCCAGCTGGTGCAGGCGGGCCACCGCCAACGGCGCTTCGCCCATGTCGATGCCGGTTACCCGGGCTCCGCGCTGGGCCATGGCTTCGGCGAGGATGCCGCCGCCGCAGCCGACGTCCAGCACTTCCTTGCCGGCCAGACTGGCCTTGTCGTCAATCCAGTTGGTGCGCAACGGGTTGATCTCGTGCAGTGGCTTGAATTCGCTCTCACGGTCCCACCAGCGGCTGGCCAGTGCTTCGAATTTGGCAACTTCCGCACGATCGACGTTAAGCGTCATCCTGTTCCCCTCATTGAGTTTTGCCGAGTTGATGGTGGCGGTCGGCTGGCGCTGCGGCGCTGCCGGTATGCCCTGCGGCCAGTGTAGTCCCGGATGCCGCGCCCTGCGCGGGGCATCGGGGCCAGCCTGTCATGGGCGGCAGTATACCCTCTGGCCCGGGCCTCTGGCAGTGACATTTGAGCACGCGCCGGATGGCTGCGGGTATAATGGCATTTTCTGCTGGAGTCCTTGCATGCAGCTTCATTCCCGGGTGCCGGTACGGCCCGATGTGCCGACGTTGGAGTGGCACGACAATCATCTGCGCATTCTTGACCAGCGCTGCCTGCCCGAGAGCAGGATCTGGGTCGAGTGCCGCGACGCTGCAGATGCGGCCGCCGCCATCAGTGACGGTGTGGTGCAGGATGCCTCGGCCACCGGGCTGGTCGCCGCCTACGGTATTGCGCTGGCGGCGCAACGCATCGGTCGGGCGGATGACTGGGTTGCTGCGCTGGAGGCGGATTTTGCCTCATTGGCCCGGACACAGCCATCCTCCGTGCATCTGAACTGGGTGTTGCGCATGCTCGGTGAGCGGCTGCGGCGTCTCAGCGATCCGCAACTGGATGTACCTGAACTACTGGCCCAGGCCGCCATCAGCCTGCATGCCAGTGATCTGGAAACCCGTCGGGTCACCGGGCGACTGGCAGCCCATGCGATCAGGCGGCATGATCGCGAGGCCCAGAAGTTCCTGGTGCAGGCTGCCCCGGCTGCGCTCGGTGCGATCCAGGGCGCGCATGCCGCCGGGCTGGTAGAGCAGGTCTATATGTGTGCCGACGCCAGCGCCGATGCTACCCGGCTGGCGCAGTGGGAGCTGGATCAGGCCGAGGTGCCGGTGGCGTTGCAGCAGGTGGGCGCAGCCGGGCAGCTGATGAAGTCCGACAACCTGCAGTGGGTGGTGGTGGGCGCCCAGCGGATTGCCGCCAATGGCGATGTGATCAATGACGTGGGAACCTACGCGCTGGCCATTCTGGCCATGCATCACGGCCTGCGTTTCATGGTGGTGGCATCCAGCTCGGCCTTTGATCTGGCACTGGAAAATGCCGACGAACTCGAGCCCGACGACAGCCTGCTGATGGTCAATGACCAACTGCTGCTGGATGTCACCCCGGCCGAGTTGATTGATGTGATAGTCACCGAGCGTGGTCTGGTCGAGCGCCCGGATGAGAGTCGCATCGCCGAGCTGCTGAGCCCGCAGCGGTTGCATTGAAACAGCTGCCTCCTCCGGGTGGGATTCCCGGCTGGGCAGCGGATGCCGGGGGCGGGCGCATATCGCACAACTCCCTGTGGAGCCATGGATTGTGGTATCATTTGCCGCTTTGATCCGGACCCGACAGGGCCTCGTTCCGCGTT
>JAAYHO010000037.1 GCA_012735335.1 Gammaproteobacteria bacterium | reverse complement strand
GAGGTCAAATCCCGCCGTGTAGGTGGTGCCACCTACCAGGTTCCGGTTGAAGTGCGTCCCTCCCGCCGCAATGCTCTGGCAATGCGCTGGCTGGTAGATGCTGCCCGTAAGCGTGGCGAGAAGTCCATGGATCTGCGTCTTGCCGGCGAACTCCTTGATGCAGCCGAAGGCAAAGGTTCTGCAGTACGCAAGCGTGAAGACGTGCACCGTATGGCTGAAGCGAACAAAGCCTTCTCCCACTACCGCTTCTAAACAACGACTCAGGAGACTATCGTGGCTCGTACAACCCCGATCAATCTGTACCGCAATATCGGTATTTGTGCGCACGTCGATGCGGGCAAAACCACTACCACGGAACGGATCCTGTATTACACTGGCGTAAACCACAAAATGGGCGAGACCCATGACGGTGCCAGTACCACTGACTGGATGGCCCAGGAGCAGGAGCGTGGTATCACCATTACCTCCGCCGCTGTTACCGCCTTCTGGCAGGGTTCCCAGAAGCAGTACAAGCAGCACCGGGTAAACGTCATCGACACCCCCGGCCACGTTGACTTCACCATTGAAGTAGAGCGCTCGCTGCGCGTGCTTGACGGTGCGGTGGTGGTGTTCTGCGGCACTTCCGGTGTGGAGCCGCAGTCCGAGACCGTATGGCGTCAGGCCAACAAGTACGGTGTGCCGCGTATCGTCTACGTGAACAAGCTGGACCGTCAGGGTGCCAACTTCCTGCGCGTGGTCGAGCAGATCAAGAAGCGTCTGGGTCACACCCCGGTGCCGCTGCAACTGCCGATCGGTTCCGAAGAGAACTTTGTCGGTCAGGTCGACCTGCTGCGCATGAAAGCCATCTACTGGAATGACAGCGACATGGGCATGAGCTTCCGTGAGGAAGAGATCCCGGCCGACATGCTGGAGCAGGCGCAGGAATACCGCGAGAACCTGGTTGAGTCCGCTGCTGAAGCCAACGAAGAGCTGATGAACAAGTACCTGGAAGAGGGCGACCTGACTCTGGAAGAGATCAAGGCCGGCCTGCGTCAGCGTACTCTGGCCAGCGAAATCGTTCCGGCTGTCTGTGGTTCCTCGTTCAAGAACAAGGGTGTACCGCTGGTGCTGGACGCCGTTATCGACTTCCTGCCCGCTCCGGATGAAGTTGAAGCCATCAAGGGTGTTCACCCGGATGATGACGAGAAGACCGACCAGCGTGCTTCCAGCGACGACGAGCCCTTTGCTGCTCTGGCGTTCAAGATCGCTACCGACCCCTTCGTTGGTACCCTGACCTTCGTTCGCGTGTACTCCGGCGTACTGGCTTCCGGTGACTCGGTGATCAACTCGGTCAAAGGCAAGAAAGAACGCGTCGGCCGTATGGTGCAGATGCAGGCCAACAGCCGCGAAGAGATCAAGGAGCTGCGCGCTGGTGATATCGCTGCCCTGATCGGCATGAAGGATGTGACCACTGGTGACACCCTGTGTGACGCTGACAAGCCGATCGTGCTGGAGCGCATGGACTTCCCCGAGCCGGTTATTCACGTAGCCGTCGAGCCGAAAACCAAGGCTGACCAGGAGAAGATGGGTGTGGCGCTGGGCAAGCTGGCCCAGGAAGACCCCTCCTTCCGTGTTC
This sequence comes from Gammaproteobacteria bacterium, assembly GCA_012735335.1. Lineage (GTDB taxonomy): Bacteria > Pseudomonadota > Gammaproteobacteria > Pseudomonadales > Pseudomonadaceae > Halopseudomonas. The sequence goes on along the minus strand of JAAYHO010000037.1, from coordinate 618 downwards.
GCACTGACGAAGAGTCCGGCCAGACCATCATCGGTGGTATGGGTGAGCTGCACCTGGACATCATCGTTGACCGCATGAAGCGCGAGTTCAACGTTGAGGCCAACATCGGCAAGCCGCAGGTGGCTTACCGTGAAGCTATTCGTAATACCTGCGAAATCGAAGGCAAGTTCGTTCGCCAGTCCGGTGGTCGTGGTCAGTTCGGTCACGTCTGGATTCGCTTCGAGCCGGCTGACGATGCTGCGGAAGGTCTGATCTTCGCAAGCGAAATCGTGGGTGGTGTGGTACCCAAGGAATACATTCCGGCGGTACAGAAGGGCATTGATGAGCAGATGAAAAACGGTGTTCTTGCCGGTTACCCGCTGCTCAGCCTCAAGGCAACCATCTTTGATGGTTCTTATCATGATGTGGACTCGAACGAGATGGCGTTCAAAATCGCTGCCTCGATGGCCACCAAGCAGCTGGCCCAGAAAGGCGGTGCTGTTCTGCTCGAGCCCATGATGAAAGTAGAAGTAGTGACCCCCGAGGACTACATGGGTGACGTGATGGGTGACCTCAACCGTCGTCGTGGTCTGGTTCAGGGTATGGAGGACTCCCCCTCCGGCAAGATCATCCGTGCAG
>JAAYHO010000308.1 GCA_012735335.1 Gammaproteobacteria bacterium | reverse complement strand
GTTATGAGTTGGTATTTTGTAATGGGCATCGACAAGGCCTGACAAGTTTTGTATTTTGCTATGCGAAATATGGTTTCATTATTTCGCACAATGAAACTCATCTGATCAGGATCACAGGAGGTTCAGCATGTCTGAGGTCGTCACACTGGAACGGCAAGGTGCCGTTGCCGTTGTCACAGTCAACAACCCGCCGGTTAACGCCCTCGGCGTCGCTGTCCGTACCGGACTGCAGAACAGCTTCAATGCTGCCGAGGCCGATCCCGAGGTCAAGGCGATCGTGCTGGTCTGTGAAGGCAATACCTTTATTGCCGGCGCCGATATCAAGGAATTCGGCAAGCCGCCGCAATCCCCCAGCCTGCCCGACGTGGTCAACGGCATTGAAGCCGGCAGCAAGCCGAGCATCGCCGTGATCCATGGCACCGCCCTGGGCGGCGGTCTGGAAGTGGCCCTGAGCTGCCACTACCGCATTGCCCGCAAGGACGCCAAGGTCGGCCTGCCGGAAGTCAAACTGGGCCTGCTGCCCGGTGCCGGTGGCACCCAGCGCCTGCCCCGCGTGGTCGGTGTCGAGAAAGCCCTGGACATGATCGTCAGCGGCGCGCCGATTGCCGCCACCGAAGCCCAACAGCTGGGCGTGGTTGATGAACTGTTCGACGGCGAGCTGCTGGCCGCCGGTCTGGCCTTTGCCGAGAAGCTGATTGCCGAAGGCAAGGGCCCGCGCCGCACCGGCGAGCGCACCGACAAGCTGGATGGCGTGGACAACGCTGCCCTGGTTGCCGCCAAACGCGCCGAAATCGAGAAGAAGACCCCGGGCCTGTTCTCGCCCCAGCGCTGCGTTTCCGCCGTCGAAGCGTCCTTTACCCTGCCGCTGACCGAAGGCCTCAAGCGCGAGCGCGAGCTGTTCGCCGAGTGCCTGGTCTCCCCGCAGCGCGCTGCGCTGGTACACGCCTTCTTCACCGAGCGCCTGGCCTCCAAGGTCGACGGCCTGGCCAAGGACACCCCGGTACGCGAGATCAACTCCGCCGGGGTCATCGGCGGCGGCACCATGGGTGTCGGTATCGCCATGTGCTTTGCCAACGCCGGCATTCCGGTGAAGATTCTGGAAATCAGCGAAGCGGCCCGCGATGCGGCCCTGCAGCGCGCCCGTGACACCTACGGCATGAGCGTCAAACGCGGCAGCCTGACCGAAGCGGCGTTGGAAAAGCGCATGGCTCTGGTCAGTGGTATCACCGATTACGCCGACCTGTCCGATGTGGACGTGGTGGTCGAGGCGGTATTCGAGGAAATGGGCGTCAAGCAGAAGGTCTTCGAAGCACTGGATGCCAACTGCAAGCCCGGCGCCATTCTGGCCAGCAACACTTCCTCGCTGGATCTGAACGAAATCGCCCGCTTCACCAAGCGCCCCGAAGACGTAGTCGGCCTGCACTTCTTCAGCCCGGCCAACGTCATGCGCCTGCTGGAAGTGGTACGCGGCGAGCAGACCAGCGACGACGTGCTGGCGACCGCCATGGCCATCGGCAAGAAGCTGAAGAAGGTCGCAGTACCGGTCGGCGTGTGTGACGGCTTTGTCGGCAACCGCATGGTGTTCCAGTACGGTCGCGAGTCCGAATTCCTGCTGGAGGAAGGCGCCACCCCGGAACAGGTCGACGCCGCCCTGCGCAAGTTCGGCATGGCCATGGGTGCCTTTGCCATGCGCGACCTGTCCGGTCTGGATATCGG
>JAAYHO010000307.1 GCA_012735335.1 Gammaproteobacteria bacterium | reverse complement strand
TTACTTCAGTCTGAAGTTCGATCCGGCGGCGATTCCGGAGCTGCCTCTGCCGCGGCCGATGTACGAGATCTTCGTCTACTCGCCCCGGGTCGAGGGCGTGCACCTGCGCGGTGGCAAGGTTGCCCGTGGCGGCCTGCGCTGGTCCGACCGCGAGGAGGACTACCGTACCGAGGTGCTCGGTCTGACCAAGGCCCAGCAGGTGAAGAATGCGGTGATCGTGCCGGCTGGTGCCAAGGGTGGTTTTGTCGCCCGCCGTCTGCCCCACGAGGCCGGGCGCGATGCGGTGCAGCAGGAGGGCATTGCCTGCTATCGCATCTTCATCAAGGGTCTGCTGGATGTGACCGACAATCTGGTCGATGGCCAGGTGGTGCCGCCGGCGCAGGTGATCCGCCACGATGAGGATGACTACTATCTGGTGGTAGCTGCCGACAAGGGCACGGCGACCTTCTCTGATATTGCCAACGGCATCGCCGCCGAATACGGCTTCTGGATGGGCGACGCCTTCGCCTCCGGCGGATCGGTCGGCTACGATCACAAGGGCATGGCGATTACTGCCCGGGGTGCGTGGATTTCCGTACAGCGGCACTTCCGCGAGCTGGGTGTCGATGTGCAGAAGGATCCGGTAACCGTGATCGGTGTCGGTGACATGAGCGGTGACGTGTTCGGTAACGGCCTGCTGCGCTCCCGTTCGCTGCGCCTGATGGCTGCCTTCAACCACCTGGAGATATTCATTGACCCGAATCCGCTGGATGCCGAGCGTAACTTCGAGGAGCGTCAGCGCCTGTACGATACGCCCCGTTCGGGCTGGTCGGATTACAACACCGAGTTGATCTCCGAGGGCGGTGGGGTGTTCTCCCGTCAACTCAAGCAGATCCAGCTGACCCCGCAGATCAAGCAGGCCTTTGATATTACCGAAGATCAGCTGAGCCCCACCGAATTGATCAACCGTCTGCTCAAGGCGCCGGTGGATCTGATCTGGAACGGCGGTATCGGTACCTACATCAAGGGCTCCAGCGAAGCCCACGCGGACGTCGGCGACAAGGCCAACGACGGCCTGCGGGTCAACGGCAATGAGGTGCGCGCCAGGGTGATAGGCGAGGGCGGCAACCTGGGCATGACCCAGCTGGGCCGCATCGAATACTGCCGCAATGGTGGTGCGTCCAACACCGACTTCATCGATAACGCCGGTGGGGTAAGCTGCTCCGACCAGGAAGTGAATATCAAGATCCTGCTCAACCAGCTGGTTGCCAACGGCGAGATGGGCATCGAGCAGCGCAACAGCCTGCTGGTGGACATGACCGATGCGGTGGCCGAGCTGGTGCTGCACAGCAACTACAAGCAGACCCAGGCCATCAGTCTGGCGCAGAGCCAGACGGCACAGAACATGCTGGAATACCGCCGCTTCATCAACGCCATGGAGTCCAGCGGCAAGCTCAATCGCCAGCTGGAATTCCTGCCCGAGGATGATCAACTGGCCGAGCGCACCAGCAAGGGCCAGGGCCTGACCCGGCCGGAACTGGCGGTGCTGGTCAGCTATGCCAAGTCCGATCTGAAGGAGCGTCTGGTCGGCGCACCGGAGCTGGATGATGCCTGGCTGGAGCGCGAACTGTTCGAGGCCTTCCCACCGCAACTGGTTGCCGGTCACCGCGAGGCGCTGAGCAACCACAAGCTGCGTCGGGAAATCATCATCACCCAGTTGGCCAACGATCTGATCAACCACATGGGGGTCACCTTCCTGCGGCAGATGGAGCAGTCCACCGGCGCCACCCCCGGCCAGATCCTCGCTGCCTATGTGGTAGCACGGGATGTGTTCAAGCTGGATGAGCTGTTTGCCGCGATCGAGAAGCTGGATCTGCTGCTCCCGGCCGCTCTGCAGCTGGAGCTGATGCACGAACTGGTGCGTCTGGCCCGTGGTGCTACCCGCTGGTTCATCCGCTGCCGTGGCCCGCAACTGCAGACCGCTGACGAAGTAGCCTACTTTGCGCCGCGTATCCAGGCCCTCAATGATGGTTTCGAGCAGGTACTGGAAGGCTCGGTGCGTGAGCTGTGGCAGGAGCGCTACGATTACTTCATCGGCCAGGGTGTACCGGCGGCGATTGCCCGTCAGGTGGCGGGTACCGTGCACTTCTACACCATGCTGGGGGTGATCGGTGCCGCCGATGCTACCGCTCAGCCGGTGGAGAAGGTCGCCCAGGTACTGTTTGCCCTGGGTGGTGACCTGCAACTGCCCTGGCTGGGCGAGCAGATCAGGGCTCTGCCTACTGCTACCCAGTGGCAGGGGCTGGCCCGGGAAGCCTACCGTGATCAACTGGAAGGCCATCTCGGTGCGATGACCGTGGCAGCACTGCAGGGCGGCAACTGCAACGCCCCGGCGGCGGAGCTGGTAGCTGACTGGCTGGCCGGCAACCAGCCGATGATGCAACGCTGGAACACCCTGCTGGGTGAACTGCGCAGCGCCGGGCCGAGCGACTTCCCGATGATCGCCGTAGCTACCCGTGAGCTCGGTGAGCTGGCTGGCAACGCGATCAGGGCCTGTGTGCAGAGCAATGCAGCAGCTGATCGTTGACCTGGCACTACCCGCCGAGCGTTACCTGGCCTGGTACCGAGGCCAGGCCGGGCGGGTTCTGATGCACAGCCGGGATGGCCGCAGTATCAGCCTCCCGGCCCACCACCTGCGCCCCTTCCTGACCCATGAAGGGGTGTACGGCAGCTTTGTTCTGCGCTTTACCGATGAGGGCAAGTTGGTGGCGTTGGAGCGGTTGGAGT
>JAAYHO010000306.1 GCA_012735335.1 Gammaproteobacteria bacterium | reverse complement strand
TCCGGATGACGCGGGAGTGCTCAGGCATGAAATGACACCGGCGTTTTTCGAATACCCCGGCGAGGCTGTGCCGGTGGATATGGACTGCGAGGGCGGATCACATGATTGAGCAGAACGAACAGCTGGTGCGCGAGAACAAGCGCCTGCGCGCCCAGCTGGAGACGGCCCGGCGGGCCCACTACCAGACGCAGGCGGCACTGGCTCGATCGGCGATAGCTGGCGAGATCAAACACGGGCCGGGCGGCGTTCGCGTGGCCCTTACATCAGAAGGATTGTCGCTGCCGGCGGGGACGCTGCTGGTGGCGGTGGGAGGTGAGCATGGATAAGAAGATCGGGCCAGACCATTACCGCTACTTCACCACCATGGATGAGCGCGGCGTTTTCATCCACTGCCAGCGATTCATTGCGGTGGGCGAGACCCCGCACTTCTACTACGTCGTGAGCGAGACAACTCATAGATTCGCGAAGTGCCTGAGTGAAGCGTCACGGCAACTGCACATCAAGAAGAACCGAAAGCGCGTATCCAAGGATGGCTGGAGGCGGCATTGCTACCCGGACAAGAATCAGGCGCTCAAGTCGCTGGTAGAGCGCCAGCGCCACCGCATCCACCACGCAAAACTCAATCTATCTGCGGGAAGCCTGGCCATGGCCGAGGCGGAGCGGATGCTGGAGGCAGGGCATATCCCCGGCGACGGCGGTCACCCGTGCGGGAGCGACGAATACATTGAATCACTGGCATGGGAGTAGCCTGCATGACCGACCAAACACCCCAACAACGCAACGACGCCGCGCTTGAGTCGATCCTGCGCGCAGCCGGGACTTCGCTCAAGCACTACATGCCCAGCACTCAAGAGGCCATGCGCAAAGCTGTGCTCAAGGTGCGCAGTGACTCCTACATCGCCGGATCGAATGCAGCCCATGAGGCAGCTCCGCTATCCGGCTTCGATCTGAACTGGCTCATCACCGCAGCCACTCGCTACAGCGTGACGCGCAAGACCATCGCAGCCAGCTGCTTTGCCGGGGAGCTGGCGACCAACTGGGACAGCCTGCCGCCGGGCGTGCAGAGCACGATCAAGCAGGACATGGAAGACGCTTTCAGGATGGCTGACGAGTACCCGACCCGCTGGGACGCCTGCGACCGAGCGGCATGGGAAAAGGTAAGGAGTAAGTGGAAATGACTGATTTGAAAGAGCTGATCGAGCTCGAGCTCGAGCACTTCATCGAGTGGGAAGGCGATGACAAAAGCATCGTCACCACCGTCAGCACCAAGCTGTTTGCCGAGCATGTAGCCAAGCTGTATGCCGACCATATTGCGCAAGACCGCAAGATGGTTTCAGACCATATTCCTGACGCCGGGAAAATGGTCTCAGATCAATTGCGCGGCGGCACGAAAAAGATAGGCCGTCCGCAGATCCGCGAAGTATTCCTGCGCAACGGGGCCCGCATCGAGCCAGGACGGGACGACCTGCCCGACTGGGTGTATGAAGCGGCGTTTGAGCTGCTGGAGATGGCCGCGCCTGCTGTGCAGGGGGAGCCGGTCAGCCTGCGACAGCGCCTTTTTAACGGTTGGGAAGGGTGCTCGAACCACGGGTGCGTTGTTGTCGATCCGAAACCGGGGATGATGCGCACGAATGGAAGCTGCCAATGCGTAGTCAACGCCAGTCGCAGCCAGCTATACATGCTGCAGGGGCGCATTCAGTCGGTGCTAAGCGCCACCCCGCAGCCCGCAGAGCAGAAGCCTGTATATCAGCGCTGCGAATACTGTGATGGAACCGGCGACGTTCACAGTATTGATGGCGAGTGGCGCGGCGCGTGTGATTGCCAGCAGCCAGAGCCGGACGTATCAGCATTGGTGGCGGGGCTTGTGGAAGTGCTGGAAACAGCACTGTTCGGGACGCCTCTGGATGATGTGCCGAACAGGGATAACGACGACATCTGGTGCATGTGCTACCCGCACCTGCCAGAACGTGCTTCGGACGCGC
>JAAYHO010000305.1 GCA_012735335.1 Gammaproteobacteria bacterium | reverse complement strand
GCACAGCAGCGCTTGAAAATCAGGTGTGTTGGCTGTGCCGTTCGGATAGTAGCCGACGCTAGCTACGCTGACGGACAATGTTGAGTGATCGAGATTGATCGTGGATGTGCGTAAGAGGGTACCTCCAGATTTGACTTCCACTTCGCCGTTGCTTGTATCAACAGTTACTTCAGTCGGCGTTTTCCGAGTTACCGCCTCACTGCGAGCGTATTGCAAAAGCGCATTCAGTTCCTCTGCTTGCGCCTCGGTTCTATTATCTCGCATTAGGGTACTGAGGCTTGGTATCGCAACGGTGGCGATAATAGTCAGCAAGGCGATGACCACCATCAGCTCAACCAAGGTAAATCCTTTAACACGAGTCATCCGTCACCCTCCTTTCAGTGCCTGCACTATATGCTGGCCTTCCGACAAGATGGAGTTTATCGCGATGACCGGTTGTTTATCGGGGACGAATCGTCATTTCGGGAATTTTTATTGTGATTTCAAGGGGGTGTCGGGCGGAGGGATGATTCGCACCCGGGGCGGGTGCTCCTACGGTCCGGAGGTGAATTCGGTTTTTTGGTAGGAGCGGGTGTTGGTGTCTGCCTCTGATCAGTCCAGATCGTCCAGGGTGACTGTGATGTCCTGGCGGGATACGTCGACTTTCCAGAAGGTATAGGTGTCACCGTCCTCGTCCTTCAGCTGGATGTCGAAGATGGGGCTGTTGTATCCGCGCAGGTTGACCCTTTGGGTGGTGCCGTTGCGCATTACGTCATTGCCCAGTACGTCTTCTTCCCAGCTCTTGGATTTGGCGGGGCTGACGTACATGTACATGATGGTGTAGCCGGTGCGGTTGGTGATGTCCACGTAGTAGTCGGCGGCAAGGGCGGTGCTGGCGAACAGCATGATGAGGGTGGCAAGAGCCAGTCGGTAGAGGCGCATATGGATAAGTCCTTTTAGTCAGACAGGTTACCCGGGTGGGCGGTTGGGTTCTCTTGGTTGGGCGCGGCGCAATTGAAGCACAAATGCTTGAGACTGGTATAGCACAATGGTGCCAGATTGCCTTTCATTCAGCGGGTCGATTTGCTGCGCTGAGGCTGGCGATATTCGGGCGGGACGGATAGTCTCGATTGGACGAACAATAACAAGAATTCAGCGAGCGGCATCATGATCAAATCAACAATACTGGGGGTGACCTTGGCTTCCGTACTGATTTCCGGCCAGGCTGGCGCGGTGGAGCTTCCCGATCCCGCGTCGGTGCGTACCGATCGTCTGCAACTGATGCAGGGCTTCCCTCCTGCGGCAGACAAGCAGATTACCCAGGCCTCCTTTATGCGGCCGTATCCGAACCCGCGCTGGAGCTTCCACCATGCCCGGGAGTTCTTTCCGTCCCGCCGGGTGGCCCGGGGGAATGAGGGTGTCTACGGTCTGCCCCGTGCCGAGGGGCAGGAGCAGCGCATTGCTGATCTGACCTTCACCGGGCCGGAGGGTCGGGAGATGACCTTCCAGCAGTATCTGGATGAGACCTATGTGGACGGCGTGCTGATCATGCAGCACGGCAAGGTGCTGTTCGAGCAGTACCAGCCGGGGGTGGATGAGAGCGAGCCGCACATTCTCTGGTCGGTGACCAAATCCGTGGTGGGCCTGCTGGCCACCCAGCTGATCGCCGAGGGGGCGCTGGACCCGGAGGCGCTGGTCACCAGTTATGTACCCGAGCTGGCGGAGAGCGGCTGGAAGGGCGCGACTGTGCAGCAGGTGCTGAACATGACCGCAGATATCGATTACAGCGAGGTCTATGCCGATCGTAACTCGGATGTGGTCAAGTATTCCCTGGCGGCTGGCATGGCACCGGCGCCCCAGGACTATGCCGGGGCCAGGGATCTGTACAGCTATCTGCCCACCATAGGCGCGGGGCCGGATGAACACGGCGTTGCCTTCCGCTACCGCACTACTCATACCGAGGTGCTTGGCTGGATTCTGCGCAGGGTAACGGGGCTGTCGACCGCAGCGCTGATCGAACAGCGGATCTGGAGCAAGCTGGGTGCCGAGCAGGATGGCTACATGTTGCTGGACGCCAAGGGTGCGGAATGGGCAGGCGCCGGCTTCAACGTCACCCTGCGTGATCTGGCCCGCTTTGCCGAGATGGTGCGTCTGGAAGGCAAGTTCAATGGTCATCAGGTAGTCAGTCCCGAGGTGATCCGCACTATCCGTGAGGGGGCCGACCGGGAGGCGTTCAAGGCGGCGGGGCGGGATTATCAGCCGGGCTATTCCTACCGCAACCAGTGGTGGATCAGTCACAACCCCGACGGCGCCTTCGAGGCAATGGGTGTCCATGGTCAGATGATTCATATCAACCCGGCGGTGGGTCTGGTGATGGTGCGGCTGTCGTCCCACCCGATTGCCAGCAGCGGCCAGACCATGCCCTACACCATTCCGGCCATGGCGGCGCTGGCGGATCTGTTGCGTTAGGCTGGCTTTCAGCCGTAGGGGCGCGAGGGGCGGGCCAATGGTCTGCCCCTTGCCACGGCGCACTATGCAGTAGCCCCTGCCCGGGGTGAAAATGCAGCACGCGGTCTGGCGCTGATTGGCAGCCGACTGCTCATAATGCCGACTCGCTCACAGCGAGATCGGGCACGATAGGGAATAATGCCCTGGCCGTAGTTCGCTGTAACGGCAACGCCGTTACTGAACAAGGACCTGCGGATGTTCTCGCCCGCCAATGAAGCCCACTTCACCCTGGACCTGCCCGGCCTCGAGCACGACTTTCGGGTGCTGTCGTTCCGCGCTCACGAAGCCATCAGCCAGTGCTACCGCATCGAACTGCAGCTGGTCAGTGACCAGCCGGACCTGGATCTGGAGGCCCTGCTGCAGCGCAATGCCTGGCTGGGTATTC
>JAAYHO010000304.1 GCA_012735335.1 Gammaproteobacteria bacterium | reverse complement strand
TGCCGGGAGCATCCTTGTAGTCGCCATCAAAATACAGGTTGCGCAGGCTCAGGTTGGCCTTGGCGTCTTCCACGAAGCCGCCACCCTGGGCGACGGACAGGCCCGGCAGGGCCAGCAGGCCAGCGGCAACACCGGTGGCGATCAGGGTTCTTTTCATTATGCTACTCCTCACGGGGGCTTGTTCATTACTGCCCATTCATTACTGCCCAAAGGGGGCGGCCGGTTAATCCGGCCGCTGTAACATAAATGAAACGCCCAGGAAATCAATTGGTAATTTGTCGTATGAGCCGTTTCGACTCAGGCTATTTTGCAGCGTCGTAGAGCGGGCGCACCTTGGGAATGGTATTGCGCAGGGTGTCAATCCGGCCCCCGTGGGAGGGGTGAGTGCTGAGAAAGGCCGGGGGCTGGCCCTGGGAGGCGGCACCCATCTTCTGCCACAGGGTAACCGCCGCTTCCGGGTTGTAACCGGCGCGGGCGGCCAGTTCCAGACCGATCAGGTCAGCCTCGGTTTCATTGGAGCGGCTGTTGGGCAGGGTCAGGCCATACTGCACTGCCATATCTGCCGCCTGACGGGCGCCATCGCCCAGTCCCAGCAGCGAGCCTATGACCTGGGTGCCCATCTGTGTGGTGTAGGCGCGGGACACGGCCTCGCGACCATGTTCACGCAGGGCGTGGGCAATCTCGTGGCCCATGATCTGGGCAATCTCATCATCGGTCAGCTGCAGCTTCTCGACAATGCCGGTATAAAACAGGATCTTGCCGCCGGGCATGCAGCTGGCGTTGAGTGCGTCACTCTTGATCAGATTCACCTCCCAGGCCCACTGGGATGCGTCGGGGCGGAAGTGATCGACCTCCTTGACCAACTCATCGGCAATGCGGCGCAGGCGGCGGAGCATGGCGGCATCGGTATTGAGCAGCTTTTCCTTGCGTGCTTCGGTGAGCATCTCCTGGTACGAGGCGGCGGCCATCTTGTCCACTTCCGCGCTGGACAGGGCACTGACCATATACTGGCTGCGGTTGACACCGACCGCGCCGCCCTGGGTGGTCTGGACGCTTTCACAACTGGTCAGCAGCACCAGTGGCAGGCAGTACAATAGGCGACGGATACGCATAACGAGGTCCTTCCGTAATGAACGAGTAATTGATGCTGCGCACAATAGCAGAACATCGCTGAAGGTTTGACCATTCCTGCCGATAAAGTTACCACGACGGTTTTGTGAGCTCCCCATGAAATTCAAATCGATACAGATTTCCATCGCAGCGCTGGCTGGCGCCTGCCTTTTCGTCGCGGTCGGCGGCATGACCCTCTATGCGCTGTACGCCTTCGAGCGCAGTCACGGCATAGTCACCGAGCGCAGCGAGCAGATGCTCGAGCAGCGGGTGCAGGATCAACTGATCGCCACCGCTACCGCCGAAGCGCTGCGTATCCGGCAGCAACTGGGCCAGCCCTTTGCGGTGAACGAGCAGTTGGCGTCACTCAACCGGCAGATGGCCGATGTGCAGGATGGCCTGCCGCGCATCATGCTCAGCCGTGAGGAAATGCTCCGTTACGTCGAGCAGGTATTGATTGATCAGCCCGAGTTGCTGGCGGCCTACGTGGCCTGGGAGCCGGGCACCTTTGACGGGCTGGATCAGTTCTACGAGGGCACCGGCCTGCCGGGGCACAGTCAGAGCGGGCAGTTCATCCCCTACTGGTACCGCGATGCCGATGGCCGCATCGCACTGGAGCTGCTGTCCGAGCTGGAGGATGAAACCCTGCTGGAAACCGGCATTCGCGCCGGGGAATACTACTTCTGCCCGCGGGATACCCTGCGCGCCTGCGTGATCGACCCGGCCCCCTACGAGCTGGGTGACACCAGCGTGATGCTGTCCTCCTTTACCGCCCCGATCATCCTCAATGACGAGTTTCTCGGCATTGTCGGTGCGGACCTGTCGATGGAATTCCTGCAGGGCATGCTCGAACAGAGCAACAGCCGCCTGTATGAGGGGCAGGGCAACCAGGCACTGATCAGCGCCGGTGGTCGGCTGGTGGCCTGGACCGGGGAGGGCGCAGCACTGGGTGACCCTGCCGGTCAGGTGCTGGATGCCGAGGAAATCGCCACCCTTGGGCAACTGACCAATGAGCTGGTTTACCGGGTGGATCGGGAAGACAACGAAATAGAATTGTGGATGCCGATCCGTCTGGGCGATACCGATACCCGCTGGACGCTGTTTTTCAGTCTGCCCTACAACGCGGTGATGGCTGATCTGTACACTCTGGATGCGGAATTGAGCCAGCAGCAATCGGCTGCCACCATGACTCTGGGAGTGATCGGTGGGCTGATCGCCCTGGTCGGTCTGGGAGTCATGCTGCTGGTCGGTTACAGCCTGGCCCGTCCGGCGCGGGAGCTGGCCAATATGCTTAACGATGTCGCCC
>JAAYHO010000303.1 GCA_012735335.1 Gammaproteobacteria bacterium | reverse complement strand
CGCCTTTCTTTTTTGATCTGGCCGGTATGGCCGGTTACCGGGAGGGGACGTGCGCGAGCGTTTCTGGGAAAACTATTCTCTGGGTGAACTCAATGCCCGGGAGTGGGAGGCGTTGTGTGATGGCTGTGGCCAGTGTTGTCTGATGCGCGAGAAGGATGGCGGGGAGGTCACCGTCTACGGTATCGCCTGCGACCTGCTGGATATCGAACGCAGCCGCTGCAGCGACTATGCTAACCGACTGAGCCGGGAGCCCAACTGCCATCAGCTGACCCCGGCCAACATAGGCAGCTATGACTGGCTCCCTGACTCCTGCACCTACCGCCGGATTCATCGGGGTGAACCCTTGCCAGCCTGGCACCCGCTGCTCACCAGCAGCCGCCAGCGCATGCGGCGCAAGGGCATCACCGTCTGCAGCTATGCGCTGCCCCGGCGTCAGGTCCCACGCCGGAAGCTGTCGCAGCACATCATTGCCCGCTGGCGGATGTAATCGGGCCTCCCCATTGTCCCCTGCAGTCTCCCATACCGTATGATGCCGCTTTCGCTGTTGGCTGAACCGGGGGCTCCATGAAACTGCTGCACACATCTGACTGGCATCTTGGCCGCACCCTCTATGGCCGGCGGCGTTATGCGGAGTTCGAGGCCTTTCTCGACTGGCTGGTGCAGACCATCGAGCAGCAGTCCGTGGATGTGCTGCTGGTGGCCGGAGACATCTTCGATACCACGGCACCGAGCAACCGCGCCCAGCAGCTGTACTACCAGTTTCTCTGTCGGGTGGCCGCATCACAGTGTCGGCATGTGGTGATCGTCGCCGGTAATCACGACTCGCCATCCTTCCTCAATGCACCCCGGGAGCTGCTGCGGGTGCTGGATGTGCACGTGGTCGGGCAGAGCTCAGCCGACCCGGCGGACGAGGTGCTGGTGTTGCGTGACCGGCAGGGCGCTGCGGAGCTGATCGTCTGTGCGGTGCCCTATCTGCGGGATCGGGATATCCGTCAGGCCGAGGCCGGGGAAAGTATCGAGGACAAGGAGCGCAAGCTGCTGGAAGGCATCCGCGGCCATTATGCTGCGGTGGCCGAACTGGCCGAGCAGCAGCGTCAGGCACTGGGTGAGGCCATCCCGATTGTCGCCACCGGGCACCTGTTCACCGCCGGAGGACAGACCGTCGATGGGGATGGCGTGCGCGAACTGTATGTCGGCTCGCTGGCGCATATCACCTCCGGGGTATTCGCGCCGAGCTTCGACTACGTTGCCCTCGGCCACCTGCATGTGCCGCAGAAGGTCAACGGCTCGGAGATCATCCGTTACAGCGGCTCACCACTGCCCATGGGTTTCGGTGAAGCCCGGCAGCAGAAAAGCCTGTGTCTGGTCGGCTTCGACAGTGCCGATGGGCAGCGTCTGACCTGCGTCGAGCTGCTGGATATCCCGGTATTTCAGCGGTTGGAGCGTATCAGCGGCGACTGGCTGAGCATTCAGGCTCGCCTCTCTGAACTGCAGGAAGCCGGGGCCGACAGCTGGCTGGAAGTCATCTACCAGGGTGAGGAGATCATCGCCGACCTGCGCGAGCGCATCGACGAGCTGATCGGTGACTCGGCGCTGGAGGTGCTGCGGGTAAAGAACAGCCGCATCATCGACCGGGTGCTGAGCCAGACCCGGGAGCAGGAAACCCTGGATGATCTGGATGCCAACGAGGTGTTCGCCCGCTGCCTGGATCAGCACGCGGTAACCGCAGAACAGCGCCCGCTGCTGCTGGATGCCTATCAGGAAGTGCTGCGCTCGCTGCATGAAGATGATGCGCAGGCGCAATAGGGACAGCGGCCATGAGAATATTGCAGATACGTTTCCAGAACCTCAACTCGCTGGTCGGTGAATGGCAGATCGACCTGACCGATCCGGCCTACGTTGCCGACGGCATCTTCGCCATTACCGGGCCGACCGGCGCGGGCAAGAGCACCATCCTCGATGCCATCTGCCTGGCCCTGTATGGGCGTACTCCCAGGCTGAGCCGGGTGACCAGAAGTGGCAACGAGATCATGTCCCGGCAGACCGGCGAATGCTTTGCCGAGGTCATCTTCGAGACCACGGCCGGGCGCTTCCGTTGCCACTGGAGCCAGTGGCGGGCACGCAAGAAGCCCGATGGCGAGCTGCAGATGCCCAAACAGGAAATCGCCAATGCGGACAGCGGCGAGATCAGCGCATCGAAACTGCGGGAGGTGGCCGAGCAGGTCGAGACGCTGACCGGTATGGATTTCGAGCGCTTTACCCGCTCCATGTTGCTGGCCCAGGGCGGCTTTGCCGCCTTCCTGCAGGCCGCCGCCGACGAGCGAGCGCCGATTCTGGAGCAGATCACCGGCACCGAGATCTACAGTGATATCTCCATGCGCGTGCATGAGCGCCAGCGCCAGGAGCGCGAGAAGCTCAATCTGTTGCAGGCGGAAACCGCCGGTATCCAGCTGCTGGAACCGGAGCAGGAACAGCAGATCAGCGAGACCCTGCAGATCCGGCAGACCGAGGCGGCAGCACTCGACCGGCAACTGGCCGACACCAGCCAGGCCATCAGTTGGCTGCAGAATATCGAGAGTCTGAAACGCGATATCAGCAGTCTGAGCGAAGAAACCGCCACTCTGCAGTGGGAAGCCGAAGCCTTCCAGACTGATCGCGTCCGGCTTGATCGTGCATTACAGGCCGCTGCTCTGGACGGCCATTACGCCACCCTCACCGCCACCCGTAAACAGCAGCAACAGGACCGGGCCGCGCTGGCTGTTGAACAGCAGCGCCTGCCCGAGCTGCAGGCCGCCGTCGAACAGCAGACCCAGCTGCTGCAACGGGCTGAGCAGCAGTGCCAGAGCAGTCGTCAGCAACTGAGCGATGCCGCCCCCTTGCTGCAGAAGGTGCGCTCCCTCGACCAGAGCGCCAGCGAGCAGACGCGACTGATTCAGGCCGAGCAGCAGGCCTGCCAGCAGGAGGCGGCGGTCATCGACAACCAGCGGCGCTTGCGTGAGCAAGAGCAGAGCAGACTGGCTGCTGCTGTGCAGCAGCGCGCCGAACTGGAAAGCTATCTGACCGAACAGGCTGCGGATGAGTGGCTGGTGGGCGGTCTGGCCGGTGTGCAGGAACAGCTGCAGGGGCTGGTTGAACGGCAGCAACAGATACAACAGCAGCACAGCAGTCTGCAGCTGGCGCAACGCCAACAGCAGCAGGCCAGAGCTGAATTGGAGCAGGCCCGTCAGCAATGGACCAGGCAGAAGCAGGCGCTGGAACAGGCCACGACCCAGTTGCAGCAGGGCAGAAATACCCTGGAACAGCTGCTGCAGGGGCGACTGCTGCGCGAGTACCGCGCGGAAAAGGACGCCCAGCAGCGGGAGGCGCTGTTGCACAAGCGTATTGCCGCGCTGGAAGAACAGCGCCAGCAACTGGCCGATGGTCAGCCCTGCCCATTGTGCGGCGCCACGGAACACCCCTGGGCGCTGAGTAATGTGCCCAGCCCGGATGCTACCGAGCGGCGGATCGGTGAGCTGAACCAGTTGATCCAGCGAGCCGAGGAGCAGGAGGAAAAGGTCAGGCAACTGGAGCAGTTGCAGCTCCAGGCAAACAGCGCCTTTGCTGATCTGCAGGTGGCAGGTGAAGCGGCCAGACACCGGGCAGAGACGGCCGACGCCCGAGTGCTGGAGCTGGGTAGCTCGTTGCAGCAATTGCAGGATAACTTCGTCCTGCGCCGCGAGGATATCGCCGCCCGATTGGTTCCGTTGGGGATCAGCGAGATCCCGGAGCACAGCCTTGCCGAGCTGCTGGCCGGGTTGCAGCAGCGGCTCAGACTCTGGCAGGCTCGCAGCGGCGAAAAAGCCGCTGTGGAAGCGCAGATGGCCGAGCTGACCAGCGAAATCCGTCGCCTCGACGGCATCATCGAGACCAGCAGCGCCGCGCTGCAGGTCCGCCGCCAACGTGTTCAGGATATCCGGCAGGAGCAGCAGGCGCTGATCACCGAGCGCCAGGCACTGTTTGCCGAGCGCAATCCGGATACCGAAGAGCAGCTGTTGCAGCAGGCCGTAGCGGATGCGGATACCGCCGCCCGGCAGAGCCGGGAGCGCCATGCCGAACTGCTGCAGAGCTGTAACAGCGTCACCGCGCATATCGGCGCGCTGCAACAACGTATTGACCAATGCGAGCCGGAACTGGCACAGCTGGAGCAGACCTTCAGCACCGCCCTGGCAGGTGTCGGTTTCGCCGACGAGCCGCAGTTTCTGGCGGCGATACTGAGCGCCAGCGCCCGCGCCGAACTGGCCGCCAGTGCCCGGGCACTGGATGAGCGCCAGACCGAACTCAAGGCCCGCAGCCAGGATCGGCACAGCCGTCTGGCGCAGGAGCTGGCGCGCGCTGTGACCGAACAGACCCTGGAACAGCTGCAGCCGCAGTTTGCGCAGCAGACGGATGAGCGCACCCAGCTGGCCGAGGTCATTGCCGCCCTGCGCCACCAGCTGCAGCAGAACGCCGAGGCCCGGGAGCGTATCCGCGACCGCCAGGCTGCCATCGAGGCCCAGGGCAGGGAATGCCAGCGCTGGGATGCGCTGCACCAGTTGATCGGCTCGGCGGACGGCAAGAAGTACCGCAACTTCGCCCAGGGCCTGACCTTCGACATCATGATCGGCCACGCCAACCGCCAGCTGCAGAAGATGACCGACCGCTACCTGCTGGTGCGTGATCCGCTGCAACCGCTGGAGCTGAACGTGGTGGACAACTACCAGGCCGGGGAGCAGCGCTCCACCCGCAACCTGTCCGGCGGTGAAAGCTTTATCGTCAGTCTGGCGCTGGCGCTGGGCCTGTCGCAGATGAGCAGCCGCAATGTAAGAGTGGACTCACTGTTCCTCGATGAGGGCTTCGGTACCCTTGATGAGGAGGCGCTGGATACCGCGCTGGATACCCTGTCCGGGTTGCAGCAGGACGGCAAGCTGATCGGTATCATCTCCCACGTCCAGGCACTGAAGGAACGTATCAGCACGCGGATTGTGGTGGAGCCGCAGACCGGCGGGCGCAGCCGGATCAGCGGGCCGGGTTGCATGCGGCTGGCTTGAGGCGGGTCAGGGCTGGCACTGTTATT
>JAAYHO010000302.1 GCA_012735335.1 Gammaproteobacteria bacterium | reverse complement strand
CATGAATGGCATTCTGCACGACCCCTGGCAGCGCATCCATATGGGCGTGACCGCAGAAAACGTCGCCAAGCGCTACAACATCAGCCGCGAGGCTCAGGACGAACTGTCGCTGGAAAGCCAGCGTCGTGCCGCCCGCGCCCGCGCCAAGGGCTACTTTGCCGAACAGATAGTGCCGGTGGAGATCCGCACCCGCAAGGGCCTGATCAGCTTCGATACGGATGAGCACATCCGCGAAGAGGTCAGCCTGGAGCAACTGTCCGGCATGAAGCCGATCTTCCAGAAGGAAAACGGCAGCGTGACCCCCGGCAACGCCTCGGGCCTGAACGACGGTGCCTCTGCCCTGGTGCTGGCCGAGGAACAGGCGGTCAAACGCCACAACCTGACGCCGATGGCCCGTCTGGTGGGTTATGCCCACGCGGGTGTCGAGCCGGAATATATGGGTATCGGCCCGATTCCGGCCACCCGACTGGTGCTGGAGCGCACCGGCCTGAGCCTGGCGGATATCGATCTGATCGAAGCCAACGAAGCCTTCGCCGCGCAGGCCTGTGCCGTAGTTCAGGAGCTGGGACTGAACCCGGAGATCGTCAACCCCAACGGCTCGGGTATTTCCCTCGGCCATCCGGTGGGCGCCACCGGCGCCATCATCAGTACCAAGGCCATCTACGAGCTGCAACGCACCGGCGGGCGCTACGCACTGGTCACCATGTGCATTGGTGGTGGTCAGGGCATCGCTGCCATTTTCGAACGTGTTTAACACCTATCCGAGACATAGCAGGAGAACAACAAGATGAGCATTCGCACCGTCGGCGTCATTGGCGCCGGTACCATGGGCAACGGTATCGCCCAGGTCTGCGCCGCAGCCGGTTTCCAGGTGACCCTGGTGGATATCAATGAAGCCGCGCTGGAGCGCGCCCTGCAGACCATCGATCGCAGCCTGGAGCGGCTGGTTCAGAAGGAAAAGCTGAACAGCGAGGATAAACAGCAGGCACTGGGTAACATCAGTACGACTACCACCCTGGCAGCCCTGGAGTCGGCCGATCTGGTCATCGAGGCAGCCTCCGAGGCGGAGCAGGTCAAACTGTCGCTGATCCGTCAGGTCGACGAGATCGTCTCCGACCGGGCAATCATTGCCACCAACACCTCATCGATCTCCATCACCCGTCTGGCGGCCGCCAGCGGCAAGCCGGAACGGGTGATCGGCATGCACTTCTTCAACCCCGTCCCGGTCATGGCACTGGTGGAGTTGATTGGTGGTCTGCAGACCAACGACACAACCCGTCAGGCGGCCACCGACTTTGTCAGCGCCATTCACAAGACCGCCATCAGTGTGCGCAACAGTGCCGGTTTCGCGGTCAACCGCATTCTGGTACCGATGATCAATGAAGCGGTATTCGTGCTGCAGGAAGGCATCGCCAGTGCCGAGGATATCGACCTGGGCATGCGTCTGGGCTGCAGCCACCCGATCGGACCGCTGGCGCTGGCCGACCTGATTGGCCTGGATACCCTGCTGGCGGTAATGGATGTGTTCTATACCAGCTTCAACGACAGCAAGTACCGCCCTGCCCCGCTGCTGCGGGAAATGGTCGAGGCCGGCTACCTGGGTCGCAAGAGCGGCCAGGGTTTCTATCACTACCCTGCCTGATGTACGAGGCCTGCCCTTCCCGGCAGGCCTTGATGCTTTCGAAGGAGAAACTGACATGTCCGAAGCACCTCTGCTCCAGAAGCGATCCGGCAAGCTGCTGCAGCTGCAATTCAACCGCCCTGCATCCCTCAATGCCATTGACAGCGCCATGGCCGGAGCCTTTCTCCAGGCCGTGACCGAGGCTGTGGCAGACGAGAGTATTCGCGTCATCATCCTCAGCGGCGCTGGACGCTCGTTCATGGCCGGGGGCGATATTGCCCAGTTCAGCCGCGATCCGCAGAGCATCCCGCAGAGCCTGATAGAGCCGATGAACCAGGCCATCCGCCTGCTCGGCAACAGCGACAAGATAGTGCTCGGCAGCGTGCAGGGGCCCGTAGCCGGTGCTGGCATGAGCCTGGCGCTGATCTGTGACCTGCTCATCGCCGCCGACAACACCCGCTTCAGCTTCGCCTACACCGCCCTGGCGGCCAGTGGCGACCTGGGCATCAGCTGGAGCCTGCCGCGCCTGCTGGGCCTGCGCAACGCCATGGCCGTGGCCCTGCTGGGCGACAGCATCAAGGCCGACGAGGCCCAGCGACTGGGGCTGGTGAACCGGATGGTGACAGCAGAACAGTTGACAGAGCAGACCCTGGCCCTGGCCGAACAACTGGCAGAACTGCCAACCCTGGCCGCCGCCAGCATCAAGCGTCTCATGCAGGCTGCACTACAGCAGGATCTGAGCAGCCAGCTGGATGCCGAGAAACAGGCCTTCAGTCAGTGCATCGAACAGCCGGATTTCCATGCAGCAGTGGACGGGTTTCTGGCCAAGCGCAAGTAGACCCACCGCCAAGGATCAGGCCGACAATCTCAGCCAGCTCCTGCTTCCATAAAGTATGAACAGATGAGGTGTCTCATGCTCGATATTTCAAAAGAACAACTTATTGATACTGCAAAGGACATGATACAGCGGCTGGAAAGCAGAGAGATCGATCTCGCAGATACCGTTGCCACCATGGCATCCAGCGTGTATTCATGCCCGGCACGATTTGAGGAAGAAAAGGCAAAATTATTCAAGCGTATTCCCTTGATG
>JAAYHO010000301.1 GCA_012735335.1 Gammaproteobacteria bacterium | reverse complement strand
GCGTATGAAACAGAGCCCGGCCAGCGGCGGTCCTCAGGTTATTGAGGTGCGCGAAAGACTGGATCAGCTGACCCCGCGGGAGCGGGACGTGCTGCTGCCGCTGGTACAAGGCCACAGTAATCGCGAAATAGCCGAACAGCTGGGTATCAGCGTCAAGACGGTGGACCTGTACCGTGGCCGCGTGATGAAGCGCATGCAGGCCGACAGCCTGCCGGCATTGGTGGGCATGGCGATCGGTTGCGGCGTGGTGGAGGCGCTGAGCTTGCGGGCGCTGTAGACAGCAGGGCCATGCTACAGGTTTTCGGTGACCTGCCGGTCACTTACAGAATGTTGAAACTGTCTTGATCTGAGGCAATATGTTCGTGGTGTTTATCGCTATTCTGGATAATACTGGGCCACTGAAATACAGCTATTCGAGGATAAAAAGGATGTCATTAAATTGGGCTGTTCGTGCATTTGCAGTTGTTTTTCTGGGGGTGTTTGCCATCACGGCGCAGGCGCAGGAAGAAAGCAGGAAGGCGCGTGAGCTGTTGACCGATGCGGTCGAATATTACAAGGAACATGGCGACATTGCGCTGGCTGCCATCAGCCGCCAGGGCGAGTTTGTCCGTGATGATCTGTACGTGTTCGTGGTCAACACCAACGGCATCATGCTGGCCAGCGGTGGCCCGTCGGTGATGCTGATCGGCCGCGACATCTTCAATACCATCGATGATGAACTCAAGCCGCGCTTCCAGCAGGCGCTGGATCTGCCGCCCGGTGCCGAGATCTACGAGTCGGATTACCCCTGGGGCCACTGGAACAGCCGTGCGCGCAAGCTCACCAAGTATGTGTATTTCCAGCGGGTCGACGACAAGATCTTCGCTGTGGGTCACTATCAGCCACGGGCCAACTCCGATGAGGCGCTGGAGCTGCTGAATGTGGCAGTTGAGGCTGTCGAAAAGGATGCGCGTGCCACGTTCAACGCGATCAACGCCCTGGACGAGCGCTTCTATAAAGATGACCTCTACGTGTTCGTGATCGAGAATGACAGCCAGCGCATCGTTGCCCACGGTTCCAGTCTGCGTCTGGTCGGTCGCAATCTCGGCGCGCTGGCCAACCAGGCCGGCCGGCCGATCAAGAGCGACGACCTGGTACAGGTCAACAAGCAGGGTGCCATCGAGTTCGAATACCAGTGGGAACACCCGATTACTGGTGAGATCGAGAACAAGCACGCCTTTGCCCGCAAGGTCGGCAATTATCTGGTGGCAGTGGGTTACTACCGCCCCAGCGATGAAGAGCAGGCGGACTGACCGTCAGCTCTGCAGCTCAACCCGGTCGCGAAAGCTGTCCAGCGCTTCCGGGTTGGCCAGCGCTTCGGTATTGCTGACCGGCTGGCCGTGCACCACATTGCGCACGGCCAGCTCCACTATCTTGCCGCTGCGGGTGCGCGGTATATCCTTTACCGCCAGAATGCGCGCCGGCACATGCCTTGGACTGGCATGCTGGCGAATCTCGCTGCGGATGCGCTGTTGCAGTTGCTCATCCAGCTCCACTCCGTCGCGCAGCAGCACGAACAGCACTACCCGCACATCTCCCTGCCATTGCTGACCAATGGCGACTGATTCCAGTACTTCGTCAATCCGCTCCACCTGCCGGTAGATTTCCGCCGTGCCGATGCGTACGCCGCCGGGGTTGAGTACCGCATCCGAGCGGCCATGGATGATCAGGCCACCATGCTCGGTCTGTTCGGCGTAGTCCCCATGGGCCCAGATGCCGGGGAAGCGCTCGAAGTAGGCGGCCCGGTAGTGGCTGCCGTCCGCATCATTCCAGAAGCCCAGCGGCATGGACGGGAAGGCCCGGGTGCAGACCAGTTCGCCTTTCTCACCGCTGACCCTGTGCCCGTCCTCGTTCCATACCTCCACCGCCATGCCCAGCCCGGCGCCCTGCAGTTCGCCGCGCCATACCGGCAGGGTCGGGCTACCCAAGGCAAAGCAGGAGACGATATCGGTACCGCCGGAAATGGACGCCAGGTGCACATCGGCCTTGATCTCCCGGTAGACATACTCGAAACCATCCGGTGACAGCGGCGAGCCGGTGGACAGGATGCAGCGCAGGCTGTCCAGCTGGTGACTGCGGGCCGGGCGCTGCTGCTCCTTTTCCAGCGCGGCGAGATAGCGGGCGCTGACGCCGAACACGTTGATGCCTTCGCTGTCGATCAGGTCGATCAGACGCGGGCTGTCGGGGTGGAAGGGTGCGCCGTCGTACAGCACCAGGGTGGCCCCCACTGCCAGACCGGAGACCAGCCAGTTCCACATCATCCAGCCGCAGGTGGTGTAGTAGAACAGCCGGTCACCGGCGCGCAGATCGGTGTGCAGACCCAGCTCCTTGAGGTGCTGCAACAGCACTCCGCCGCTGCGGTGGACCATGCATTTGGGCACGCCGGTGGTGCCGCTGGAGTAGAGGATATACAGCGGGTGATCGAAGGGCAGGGCGGCGAAGTTCGGGTGGCCGCCGGGTTGGTAGAAACTGTGCCAGTGGTTGACTGTCACGCCGGGCGGGGTGGCGGGGAGGTTGCTGTGGTCCGTGGCTACCAGGATCAGTTGCTCCAGGCTGGGCAGTTGCTGCAGTACCTCGCTGATCCTTTCGCCCAGCTCGATATGCTTGCCCGCATACTGATAGCTGTCACAGGCAATCAGCACCTTGGGCTCGATCTGTCCAAAGCGGTCGACTATGCCGCGGCTGCCGAAGTCTGGCGAGCAGGACGACCATACCGCGCCCAGACTGCTGACCGCCAGCAGAGCAACCACCGCCTGCCAGCCATTGGGCAGAATCGCCGCCACCCGATCCCCGGCGACTACCCCCGCCGCGCTCAGACTGCGCTGCAGTCCGGCGACATGGGCCTTGAGCTCGGCAAAGCTGAGCTGCTGGCGCTCACCGGATTCGCTGATGCTGATCAGCGCCGGTTGCTCGTCCGTGCCCTGCAGCAGATGGGCGGCGTAATTCAAGGTGGCCCCGCTGAACCAGCGGGCCTCGGTCATATGCTGGCCTTCTTCGAGTATCTCGGTCGGTTCCGTGCTGAACTGCACCTGAAAAAACGCCGCCAATGCCTGCCAGAAATCCGCCCGCTGCTGGATGCTCCATTCATGCAGCTGAGGGTAGTCGGCCAGCGATAGCCCGAGCTGCTGGTTGATCTGCCGGCGGAAGGTGTCCATCTGGCTGTGGGTGATGCGCTCGGGGCTGGGTGTCCAGAGGGGATGGGGCATGGTGATACTCCTGTTCTGAGCTGGGGCTGCAGTGTTCCTGCGCTACGCCTGTGTAGGCCCCTCCACGGGGCGTATCTTGGCATCCTTCGCGGCGAGGGCGCCGCTCCTACTGGTATCGTGCTGTGGGGTCCCGCCCTCGGGGCGAATGTTCCTGGGAGGGACGAGCACCAGCTCGTCCGCAATATGGCGGGCAAGGACGCTCATCGAGCTGGTGCTCGACGTTCCCAGCTTCGCACGTGTAGGAGCACCGCCTCGGTGCGAACGGGGCGAGCACATTCTGCACCCGGGAGGGATTTTCGCACCCGGGGCGGGTGCTCCTACAG
>JAAYHO010000300.1 GCA_012735335.1 Gammaproteobacteria bacterium | reverse complement strand
CGGCGTTATTACCCAGATCAACGATGACGCTGTCGCGGGTCACTTTCTTCACGGTTCCGCTGATGATCTCACCGAGACGATCGCGGTAGGCGTCCACGACCTGAGCACGCTCGGCTTCGCGCACTTTCTGTACGATAACCTGCTTGGCGATCTGCGCGGCAATACGGCCGAACTCTTCGGACTCGATCTTCTCCTCGACCACGTCACCCAGCTGCAGATTGGGGTCACGGGCTTCGGCCTGATCCAGGGCCAGCTGCATACCGGGCTCTTCAAACTCGTCATCGCTGACCACGGTCCAACGGCGAAAGGTGTCGTGGTTGCCAGTCTGGCGATTGATCGCCACACGGATATCCACTTCATCTTCATAGCGCTTTTTTGTAGCCGTAGCCAGGGCCAGTTCCAGAGCCTCGAATATGACTCCGGGCGGTACGCCCTTTTCATTGGAAACGGATTCCACAACCAGCAGCACTTCTTTGCTCATCGTATGCCTCGCCTAACGCCATCCATTGGGGCCACTGGAGCCCGAAAAATGCTCAAAACCGCGGAACGATATGACTTTTATCGATACTGTCGATCGGCAACAGGTACTCATGATCCTCGACCTGCAGTACCACCTCGTCGCCCTCTACCCCGCGGATGACACCCTGAAAATTCCGACGCCCCTCATAGGGCGCCCGCAACCTGATCTTGGCCTGCTCGCCTACATAAGCAGCATAGTGCTCAAGGGTGAACAGCGGCCGATCCATACCCGGGGACGACACTTCGAGGGTGTAGTCACCGCTGATCGGATCCTCCACATCCAGCACCGCGCTGGCCTGCCGACTCACGGTAGCGCAGGCTTCCACACTGACGCCTTCCGGATGATCGATATACACGCGCAACAGGCTGTGCCGCCCCTGCGACAGGAATTCGATCCCCCAGCATCGATAGCCCAGAGCTTCGACCACCGGGATCAGCAACTTCTCCAACTCGGTAAGTTTGCCGGACAATTTCACCGCCTTTCTTTACAAATAAAAAATGGGCCTGATAGCCCATCCTGGTTCCGGCCACTTCATCAGGAATGAAGTCCGGAGTTAACAAAAAGCCCCTGAAAAGGGGCCTTTGACTGGTTGCGGGGGCAGGATTTGAACCTACGACCTTCGGGTTATGAGCCCGACGAGCTACCAGACTGCTCCACCCCGCGGCGAATCCAAGGCAGGAATTATACGCCTGAAGCCGGTATATGACAACCGGACGGCCTTTCTACCTGAAAATAACAGGGCCTGCATCATGCAGGCCCTGTCTGATTGGTGCGGAAAATGGGACTCGAACCCATACACCCGAAGGCACTACCCCCTCAAGATAGCGTGTCTACCAATTCCACCACTTCCGCAAAACTGTTGGCTCAATCCAGAACTGGAACATCGTCCTGAACCGGAGCCTGAGGAGCCTGCTCTTCAAGAACAGGTACATCGTCGCTGCTCGGCGTTACCGCCTGGCTCTGCAGCGCCGGAACCGGCAGACCTGCATCGCGAATTTCACCCGCCTTGTGGCTGGCGTAGTAAGCCAGACCCAGCGAGGTGAGAAAGAATACAGCGGCCAGCACGCCTGTCAAGCGGCTCAGAAAAGTAGCCGAGCCCTGGCTGCCGAAAACCGTACCGGAGGCACCCGCACCGAAGGACGCACCCGTCTCCGCACCCTTGCCCTGCTGGATGAGGATCAGACCGACCAACGCAATCGCGATCAGCAGGTGCACAATTACCACTACGGTTTCAATCATTGAACTTGTCCTGCGGCACGAGCAATCGCACCAAATTCATCTGCATTGAGAGAGGCTCCGCCCACAAGCCCTCCATCGATATCCGGCATACTGAACAAGGCCGAAGCATTCTCCGCCTTGACGCTGCCGCCATAGACAATCTGCACCCGCTGGGCCTGCTCGTCATCCAGCAGGGCCAACCGCGCGCGAATCATCGCATGCACTTCCTGAGCCTGCTCGGGACTGGCAGTCAGCCCGGTACCTATGGCCCATACCGGCTCATAGGCCACTACACCCTGGGCCAGACCGGCCACGCCGAAGCGCTCCAGAATCACCTGCAACTGCCGCCCGACCACCTCGGCGGTCTCGTTGGCGTCACGCTGTTGCTGCGTCTCACCGACACACAGGATCGGACGCAGACCGCAGGCCAGTGCCGCAGCAAACTTGCGGCAGACCACCTCATCGGTCTCGCCGAACAGGCTGCGCCGCTCGGAATGTCCGACCAGCACATACTCGCAGCCCGCATCGCGCAGCTGCGCAGGAGAAACCTCACCTGTCAGCGCGCCCGACTCCGCCTGCCAGGCACAGCTCTGGCCCGCCAGGCGCACCGGCGATTGGCCAAGCGCTTCACGACATTGCTGAATATACAGTGCCGGGGGAGCTATCAGCAGATCGACCTGTTCCGGCCACTGCTGGGCATTCAACCCCGAGAGCAACTCATCAATGGAGTGCCGGGTACCGTACATTTTCCAGTTTCCGGCGACCAGCGGACGACGCATGCCAAACCTCTCTGCTCAAGCGGGCGCCAATGTTACCCAGAATGCCCGCTGTAAACAACCGCCTTTTCAGCTGGCGGCGAACATTTTGCGCACCTGCTCGGCCAGCGCTTCCGCTTCCCGATCAACCTGTGCCCCATCCTGGCCTTCGACCATGACCCGGATCACCGGCTCGGTACCGGACAGACGCAGCAGTACACGCCCCGAATCAGCCAACCGGGCTTCCGCTGCGGCCACCGCCTCCTTCAGCTCCGGCGCTTCCAGCGGCGAGCTGCCATTGCTCTGGTAGCGCACGTTGATCAGTTTCTGCGGGCACTTGCGCATGCCTTCGCAGGCCTCGGCCAGACTCTTGCCGGACATGCGCAGAGCGCGCAGTATCTGCAGTGCAGCAATGATCCCGTCACCGGTGGTGGTGTGCTTGAGACAGACCAGATGGCCGGATGACTCGCCGCCGAGGAACCAGCCCCGCTGATGCAGCTCGGCCATCACGTAGCGGTCACCGACATTGGCCCGGACGAAGGGAATATCCCGGTCGCGCAGCGCCAGTTCCAGCCCGAGGTTGCTCATCAGGGTCCCGGCCACGCCACCTTCGAGGATGCCGCGCTCGTACAGATCCAGGGTCATGATGTACAGCAGCTGGTCGCCGTCCACCTCGTTACCGGCGCCATCGACCATCATTACCCGGTCGCCGTCGCCATCAAAGGCGATACCCAGATCGGCGCCCTGCTCGACCACCGCCCTGCTCAGCGCACCCAGACTGGTAGAGCCCACGCCATCGTTGATATTCAGACCATCGGGGCTGACCCCGATCACACTGACCGTCGCGCCCAGCTCCTTGAACACACTGGGTGCCACCTTGTAGGTCGCGCCGTGGGCGCAGTCCAGCACAATCTTCATGCCCTTGAAGCTGGTGCTGGTGGGCACACTGCTCTTGCAGAATTCGATATAGCGACCGGAGGCGTCCTCGACCCGGGCCACCTTGCCCAGCATGCTCGCCTCGACCAGCTCCATGGGCGCGTCGACCAGACGTTCGATCTCGTGCTCCAGGGTATCCGGCAGCTTGGTGCCCTGGGCGGAGAAGAACTTGATGCCGTTGTCGTAGTAGGGGTTGTGCGAGGCGCTGATGACGATCCCGGCATCAGCCTGGAAGGTGCGGGTCAGATAGGCAATCGCCGGCGTCGGCATCGGCCCGAGCAGTTGCACCTGGGCCCCGGCGGCAGACAGCCCGGCTTCCAGCGCCGACTCGAACATGTAGCCCGAGATGCGGGTGTCCTTGCCGATAACCACACGGCAGTGGCCGTTATTCCTGAAGGCGTTACCGGCGGCCCAGCCAAGCTTGAGCATGAATTCCGGGGTAATGGGATGGGTGCCGACCAGACCGCGGATGCCGTCGGTACCAAAGTAACGTTTTTCCATGTACGAGTGTCCTGACTCAAATATCCGCAGCGCCCCGATTGTCTTTACTGGACGCTGCTTTCACTGTCACGCAGGTGCGTGCTGTCGAGTTGGACAGCAGCGCGGCGGAAACTACTCCGCTGCCAGCACCGCTTCCGTCATGCGAACCGCATCGACGGTTTCTGCCACATCATGCACACGAATGATACGCGCGCCTCTGGCTACCGCAAGTGTTGCCAACGCCAGGCCGCCGGACAAACGCTGATCCACCGGACGCTCCAGCGCCTGGCCGATCATGCTCTTGCGCGAAACGCCGACCAGCAGTGGCAGATCCAGCGGACGGACCCGCCGCATGGCGGCAAACAGTTCGAGGTTGTGCTGCAGACTCTTGCCGAAGCCGAACCCCGGGTCGAGCACCAGCCGCTGTCGTTCGATACCAGCATCCAGGCAGGCCTGCACGCGCAGCTCGAGAAAGGAATTCACCTCCTCCAGTACCGAGTCGTACACCGGCGCCTGCTGCATGGTCTGCGGATCGCCCTGCATGTGCATCAGACATACCGCCAGCCCGGTATCCACCGCCGCCTGCAGGGCACCCGGGCGCAGCAATGCGCGGATATCATTGATCAGCCCGGCACCGACTGCCGCCGCGCCGCGCATTACCTCGGGGGTGCTGGTATCGATGGAGATCACGGTATCAAAGCGCGCATTGATCGCCTCGACCATGGGCACCACCCGATCCACTTCCTCCTGCACGCTGACCAGCGCGGCACCGGGTCGGGTTGACTCGCCGCCCACATCGATCAGCGTGGCTCCGGCGGCCAGCATCTGCTCGACGTGACGCAGCGCCGCATCCCGCTGGTTGTAACGCCCGCCATCGGAGAAGGAATCCGGGGTGATATTGAGAATACCCATGACATGGGTACGGGAAAGATCAAGCTCCCGGCTGCCACAGGGCAACCGGGAGTTGTTACGGGTAACTGTCATGGCCTGCTCAGTGTTCGCCCGCCGGCCCACCGATGATGCCGCTATCGCGCGAGTCATCGGCTGAGTCAGCCTCATCTGGCGCGCCAGCTGCAGCACCCGGGCCACGCCGATCATTATCGGTCCAGCCCTTGGGCTCACGTACCGCCTTGCCACTCATGATGTCATTGATCTGATCCAGATCGATGGTTTCGTACTTCATCAGCGCCTCGGCCATGACGTCCAGCTTGTCACGGTTCTCTTCCAGAATGCGCTTGGCCGTGGCATAACTTTCGTCGATGATGCGACGCACTTCTTCGTCAATCAGCCGCGCCGTTTCAGCCGACACGTTGGTCGCCTGGGAGCCGGCACTGCGGCCAAGGAATACCTCGCCCTCTTCCTCAGCGTACATCAACGGTCCGAGCTTCTCCGACAGGCCCCACTTGGTGACCATATTCCTGGCCAGCTGGGTGGCGCGCATGATGTCGTTGGACGCCCCGGTGGTAACGCCATCGAAGCCCAGAGTCATCTCTTCGGCGATACGACCGCCGAACAGCGAGCAGATCTGACTGGTCAGCGCCCGCTTGGACAGGCTGTAACGGTCTTCCTCGGGCAGGAACATGGTCACGCCCAGCGCCCGGCCACGGGGAATGATGGATACCTTGTACACCGGGTCATGTTCGGGCACCAGACGACCGACAATCGCGTGACCGGACTCGTGATAGGCGGTATTGAGCTTCTCCTTCTCGGACATGACCATGGATTTGCGCTCGGCGCCCATCATGATCTTGTCCTTGGCCAGCTCGAATTCGTTCATTTCCACCACCCGCTTGCCGGCGCGGGCAGCGAACAGCGACGCCTCGTTGACCAGGTTGGCCAGATCGGCACCCGAGAAGCCGGGGGTACCACGGGCGATGGAGGACGGTACCACGTCGTCACCCAGCGGCACCTTGCGCATGTGCACCTTGAGGATCTGCTCGCGGCCACGGATATCCGGCAGACCGACCACCACCTGGCGGTCGAAGCGACCGGGGCGCAGCAGCGCCGGGTCGAGCACGTCCGG
>JAAYHO010000299.1 GCA_012735335.1 Gammaproteobacteria bacterium | reverse complement strand
GGGTCAAGGCGGTACTGGAGGCCAACCCACCGAGCAAGGCGGTCAGCACCAGCCCCACCCGGTCACCCAGCAACCGGACTGCGAAATAACCGACAAAGCTGATACCGGCGATCAGGATCACCAGCCAGCCGATCACCTGCGGATTGATGCTGTCCCAGGGGCCCATCGGCTGATTCGGCAGCAGCGGCAGTATGACCAGGACGATCACCAGCAACTGCAGCGAGGCATTCAGCTCCAGCCGGGACAGACTGCGCAGCAGAGCATGGATGCGCTCCTTGGCACCCAGCAACACCGCGGTGATCACCGCCGCCGTTACCGCCTCCAGATACAGCCCATAGACCGCCAGCGCCCCCAGCAGAAAGGCCAGCAGCGCGGCCACTTCGGTGGTCGCCCCAAGGTCGCTGGTGGCCTTGGCGCTGTGCACGTAGCCGACAATCAACAGCGCGGAAATCCCCAGTACACCGGTCGCCAGTACCCAGCCGGTCGACAGCATCGCCAGCTGTGCAACCACGCCTCCGGCCAGGCCGAGCAGACCGAAGGTGCGGATCCCGGTCACCGTCTGATCGTCGATTTCCTCATGTCGGGCGCTATCCAGATTCTGCGACTGCCAACCCCGTTCGAAACCTATGATGAGGCCCACCGCCAGAGCGATCAGCAACCCCAGCAACTCCGTGGCATAGTTCAGTTCATGCATTCCCTGTTACCGATCCTTTACCTGTCCTGTTATCTGAACCCTATAATGCCGCATGGATAATATTCTGCATCGCCTGGAACAGTGCTACCAACTTGCCGAGCAGCACTTCAATCGCACCTTCGAGCGTCCGCAGGTCAGCCTCGCCCTGCGCGGGCAGAAGGCCGGCGTCGCCTACCTGCAACGCAACCTGCTGCGCTTCAATGCCCAGTTATATCGCGAAAACCATGAACACTTCCTGCTGCAGACGGTACCCCACGAGGTCGCCCACCTGCTCGCTCACGCACTTTATGGCGACCGTATCCGCCCCCATGGCACGGAATGGCAGCGGCTGATGACTGACCTGTTCGGCCTGCCGGCCCTGCGCTGCCATGATTACCAGATAGCCCCGAGGCGCAGCACCCAGTATCTGTATCAGTGCGGCTGCCCCGTGGGTATCCCCTTCACTCCCCAGCGCCATGCGCTGGTGCGCCGTGGCCGCCGCTATCTGTGCCGCCGTTGTGGCGACATGCTGCACTTCACCGGACAGCAACGGCGTACCAGCTAGTCCGCCTGATGGGTCGCCAGGGCATCCCTGGCGCGGTGCAGGTTATTGATATAGGGCTGCAGCGAATAGCCCAGACGCTCCTGCAGACCGGCCGCCCAGGCGTGCATGGCCGGTCGATCCAGCACCAGCGGCGGCTCCCCCTGCGCCGGTACGAACAGCAGAATATTGCCTTCCTCCACCTGTACCTGCAGGAACTGATCGCCGAACAGATCGGCCAGCATCGCCGCCGCATAGGGCAGACCTGTATCGCCCATCTGCCACTGATTGATCACCAGTACCCCGCCGGGGCGCAGCGCCTGCTGGCACTTGCGGAAGAAATCCGCCTGCAGCTGCAGCCGCGACAGCCCCCCTTCCATGTACAGATCGACAAACAACAAGTCACTGCTGGCTGCCGCAGTATTGATATAGCGCTCGGCGCAACCGATACGGACCTGCAGGCGCGGATCATCCGACAGCCCCAGCCAGTGTCTGGCCAGCGCCAGCACCTCGGCGCGCAGCTCCACCACCCCGACCCGACGGGGATCAAAATGCGCCACCAGGCTGTTGGCCAGCGCCCCACCACCGAGCCCGAGCAGCATCATCTCGGCCTGCGGCGCCACCCAGAAATTACCCAGCAGCATGGCCCGGGTATAGTCATACGCCAGCCACGCCGGGTCAGCGGTGAGAACGCAGCTCTGCTCGGTCAGCTCGCCGAAATAGAGATAGCGGTAGCCATCACGGTTCTCGGTAATACGCAGTGTGCCGTAATCATCCCTGCGCTTTTCCAGCAGGGTTTCCCGTCCACCCATCAATACCCTTCTCCACAATGCCTTCAACCAGGACATGGTTCACCTGTACGCTCATGTACGGCCATTGTGGAGCAATTCCTCCCCCACGTCATTGTGCCCTGCCCCATCACTTGAGCCGGAGCCTGCGGAGCGCGCATAATGCCCAGCCTTCGCTGTTGCCATAGGCTGTCACCATGTTCCGCTGGTTCGAACAACGTCTGGACCCGTTTCCCACCGAAGAGCCCACTCAGCCGCCCCAGCGTCTGATTGCCTTCTGCCTGCACTACACCCGGGGCTCCTGGCCGTACCTGATCATCGCCGCCCTGCTGATGGCGGCCATCGCCATTACCGAGGTATGGCTGTTCAGCTTTCTCGGCAATATCGTCGACTGGCTGTCCGAACAGGATCGCAGCACCTTCGTGCAGAACGAAGGCTGGAAGCTTACCGGCATGTTCCTGGTGGTCATGGGCCTGCTGCCGCTACTGATCCTGGTCAACTCCCTGTTCAGCTTCCAGACGCTGATGGGCAACTACCCCATGCGTATCCGCTGGCTGGTACACCGCTACCTGCTGCGCCAGTCCATGAGCTTCTATCAGGACGAGTTCGCCGGACGCATCGCCACCAAGCTGATGCAGACCGCGCTGGCGGTACGCGAATGCGTGATCAAGCTGATCGACGTGCTCAACTATGTGGTGGTGTACTTCCTCGGCACCCTGCTGGTGGTCGGCACCGCCGACTGGCGTCTGATCCTGCCACTGATCGGCTGGGCCAGCGGTTATATGCTGATGATGCGCTACTTCATTCCCCGGCTGGGCAAGGTTGCCGAGGCTCAGGCCGATGCCCGCTCGATCATGACCGGCGGCATCGTCGACAGCTATACCAACATCCAGACGGTCAAACTCTTCTCCCACGCCCAGCGCGAGGCACTGCACGCCCAACAGGGAATGACCGAGTTCATGACCACCGTGTACCGGCAGATGCGGCTGGTCACCTTGGTCAACCTGTCGTTGTACCTGCTCAATGGTGTACTGCTCAGCAGCGTGACCGGACTGGCACTGTGGCTCTGGCTGCAGGAAAGCATCGGGGTCGGCGCCGTAGCCGTGGCCGTCGGCCTGGTGCTGCGGCTGTGGGGTATGTCCCAGTGGATCATGTGGGAAATCTCCGCACTGTTCGAGAATATCGGCACTGTTCAGGACGGTATCCAGTCGATTTCCCGCCCCCAGGCGGTACTCGACAGCCCCGACGCGAGCCCGCTCAGGGTAACCCGGGGCGAGATCCGCTTCGAACAGGTGAGCTTTCACTACGGCAAGGGCCATGGGGTGCTCGAAGACCTCAACCTGCACATCCGACCCG
>JAAYHO010000298.1 GCA_012735335.1 Gammaproteobacteria bacterium | reverse complement strand
GGCCACCTCGGTCTTGCCGAAGCCGACGTCGCCGCACACCAGCCGATCCATCGGCAGGGCGCTGGTCATGTCCTTGAGTACCGCATCGATGGCGGCCTGCTGGTCGGCGGTTTCCTCGAAGGGGAAGGCCTCGGCAAAGGTCTGATAATCCTGATCCGGATCATTGAAACTGTAGCCTTTGCGGGCGGCGCGGCGGGCGTAGACGTCCAGCAGCTCGGCAGCCACGTCGCGGACCTTCTCGGCGGCCTTGCGCCGGGCCTTCTGCCACTGATCCGAGCCCAGCCGGTGCAACGGCGCGCTGTCGGTATCAGCGCCGCTGTAACGGGCGATCATGTGCAGGTTGGCCACCGGCACGTAGAGGGTTGCCTCGTCGGCGTATTCCAGCTTGAGGAATTCCGCTTCCTGACCTTCCACGCTGAGGTTCACCAGCCCGCGGTAGCGGCCCACACCGTGGTCGATATGCACCACCGGCGCACCTTCACGCAGCTCGGTGAGGTTGCGGATGATGGCATCGCCCAGGTCGGTGGCCTTGCCGCGCCGACGGCGCTGCATGACCCGCTGGCCGAACAGCTGGCTTTCAGCGATCAGGGCAATCGCTGGATCATTGCTGAGCAGACCTTCGTCCACCGGGGCGATGGTGATGGCGCAGGGCTGGTCACCGGCGACAAACTCGGCCCAGCTGTCCACCTCCTCGGGCTTGAGCGGGATACGCCCGAGCATTTCCAGCAGCACCTCGCGCCGCCCGGCGGTTTCCGCCACGAACAGGATACGGCCCTGGAAGCTGTCATTGAACTCTTCCAGCAGGTGCAGCGGGCGTTCCAGCTTGTTGTCCAGCGGCAGCTCCGGCGGCGCGCTGCAATCGAAATTGGTCACTCCGGCTGCGGCGGGCAGCGGACTGTCGTGGCAGACGATGCGCGGGTAGGCCTTGACCCGGGCAAAGCACTCTTCCACGGGCAGAAACAGCTCCGCGGGGGGTAGCAGTGGCCGGGTCGGATCTATGCCATGCTCCTCGAAGCGGTTGCGCACATCGACCCAGAATTGGCTGGCACTGTCCTCGATCCCCGGCAGGCTGAACAGCTGGGTGTTGTCCGGCAGGTAGTCGAACAGGCTGCCCAGCTCCTCGAAGAACAGCGGCATGTAGTATTCGATGCCCGGCGGCACCACGCCGTCACTCAGATCCTGATAGATGGGGCAGCGCCGGTGATCGACCTCGAAACGCTCGCGAAAGCGCGCGCGGAAACCGGTCAGCGCACTCTTGTCCAGCGGGAACTCCCGAGCGGGCAGCAGATGAATTTCATCCACCTTGTCAATCGAGCGCTGGGTTTCCGGATCGAAAGTGCGCAGGGTCTCGATCTCGTCATCGAACAGGTCGATGCGGTAGGGCAGGCGGCTGCCCATCGGGTAGAGATCCAGCAGCGCACCGCGCACCGCATAGTCACCATGCTCGTAGACGGTATCCACACAGCGATAACCGGCGGCGTCCAGGTTCTGCCGCATGCGGTCGATATCCAGCCGCTGCCCCAGCTTCATCATCAGCACCGAGCCACCAAGGAAGTTGCGCGGCGGCAGGCGGTGCAGCAGGGTGATCATCGGCACCACGAGGATGCCCTGATCGATCTGCGGCAGTCGGTACAGGGTTTCCAGTCGCTGGGAGATGATGTCCTGGTGCGGCGAGAAGCGGTCGTAGGGCAGGGTCTCCCAGTCGGGAAAGCTGGTGACCGGCAATT
>JAAYHO010000297.1 GCA_012735335.1 Gammaproteobacteria bacterium | reverse complement strand
GCGTCTGCAGCTTGCGCGCCAGTGCTGGTACCGCATCGAAGAACTCCCGGGCTTCCTCGATGGTCATTTCCAGCACCTCGTGGATGTTCTTGCCCTTGTACTTGATCTCCAGCGTCTCGCGGTTGTAGCGCTTGCTCTTGCACACATCGCAGGGCACGTAGATGTCCGGCAGAAAATGCATTTCCACCTTGATCAGACCGTCACCCTGACAGGCCTCGCAACGCCCGCCCTTGACGTTGAAGGAGAAACGCCCGGCCTTGTAGCCCCGGGAGCGGGCTTCCTGGGTACCGGCAAACAGGTCACGGATCGGCGTGAACAGCCCGGTATAGGTTGCCGGGTTGGAGCGGGGGGTGCGGCCGATCGGGCTCTGGTCGATATCCACCACCTTGTCCAGATGCTGCAGGCCGTCAAAGCTGTCGTAGGACGCGGCATCCAGGGTGGTGGCGCCGTTCAGCGCAGTGGCGGTGATCGGGTACAGGGTATTGTTGATCAGCGTCGACTTGCCCGAGCCGGAGACCCCGGTCACGCAGGTGAACAGGCCCACCGGAATCTCCAGACTGACCTTCTGCAGGTTGTTGCCGCGGGCCCCCTTGAGTCGCAGCCACTTGTCCTTGCTCGGGGGGTTGCGTTTGGCCGGTACCGGAATCTTTTTCGTCCCGGACAGGTACTGGCCGGTCAGCGAAGCGGGGTCGGCCATGACCTGCTCCGGCGTGCCGTGGGAGACGATCTGCCCGCCATGCACACCGGCACCGGGGCCGATATCCACCACATAGTCGGCCAGACGGATGGCATCCTCGTCGTGCTCGACCACGATCACCGTATTGCCCAGATCGCGCAGGTGGATCAGGGTGCTGAGCAGGCGCTCGTTGTCGCGCTGGTGCAGGCCGATGGAGGGTTCGTCGAGGATATACATGACCCCGACCAGACCGGCACCGATCTGGCTGGCCAGACGGATACGCTGGGCCTCGCCGCCGGACAGGGTATCGGCGCTGCGGTCCAGCGCCAGATAGTCCAGCCCGACGTTGACCAGAAACTGCAGGCGGGCGCGGATTTCCTTGAGGATCTTCTCGGCGATCTCGCCACGGCTGCCGGGCAGGCTCAGCTGGGCAAAATACTCGGCGGCAGCACCCACCGGCAGGGTGGTGATGCCCGGCAGGTTGCGGTCGTCGATGAACACGTGGCGGGCTTCCCGGCGCAGACGGGTACCGCTGCAGTCCGGGCAGGGCTGGGTGCTGAGGTACTTGGCCAACTCCTCGCGCACGCTCTGGGACTCGGTCTCCCGGTAGCGGCGCTCCAGGTTCGGCAGGATGCCCTCGAAGGGGTGTTCGCGCTTGACGATATCGCCCCGGTCATTCAGATAGCGGAACGGCACCTTCTCGCTGCCGGTTCCGCGCAGGATCAGTTGCCGGTGTTTGTCCGTCAGATCATCGAAGGGCAGATCCAGATCGATGCCATAGTGCTCGGCCAGCGAGCTGAGCATCTGGAAGTAGTAGACGTTGCGCCGGTCCCAGCCACGGATGGCACCCTCGGCCAGGGTCAGCTCGCCATTGGCCAGTCGCCGGGCATCGAAGAACTGCTTGACCCCCAGACCGTCGCAGCCACTGCAGGCACCGGCCGGGTTGTTGAAGGAGAACAGCCGCGGCTCCAGCTCGCTGATCGAATGGCCGCACTGGGGGCAGGCGAAGCGCGCGCTGAAGGTGGTCTCCTCGCCTTCCTCACCCTCCATCGGCGCGACAATGGCGATGCCGTCGGCCAGTTGCAGAGCGGTCTCGAAGGACTCGGCCAGCCGCAGTTGCAGGTCTTCGCGCACCTTGAAGCGATCCACCACCACCTCGATGGTGTGCTTGCGGTTCTTCTCCAGCGCTGGCGCTTCGTCCAGTTCATGGATGCGGCCATCGATGCGGGCGCGGACAAAGCCCTGGGCGCGCAGCTCATCCAGCAGCGCCAGGTGTTCGCCCTTGCGCTCGCGCATCACCGGGGCCAGCAGCATCAGCTTGCTGCCCTCGGGCAGGGCCAGTACCTGATCGACCATCTGGCTGACGGTCTGCGCTGCCAGCGGCAGATCATGATCCGGACAGCGTGGCTCGCCAGCGCGGGCGAACAGCAGGCGCAGGTAGTCATAGATCTCGGTGATGGTACCGACGGTGGAGCGGGGGTTGTGCGAGGTCGACTTCTGTTCGATGGAAATCGCCGGAGACAGCCCCTCGATGTGATCCACATCGGGCTTTTCCATCATCGACAGGAACTGCCGGGCATAGGCCGACAGGGATTCGACATAGCGGCGCTGCCCCTCGGCATAGAGGGTATCGAAGGCCAGCGAGGACTTGCCGGAACCGGACAAACCGGTGATCACGATGAGTTTGTCCCGGGGCAGTTCCAGATCAATGTTCTTCAGGTTGTGGGTGCGCGCCCCACGTATCGAGATTGTATCCAAGGTACACCACCCGGTAGACAGCAAAGCCAAGAAGTATACGTGTTCCGCCACCAGCCCGGCAAAAACACCGGACAAAAAACAGCCAGCCCGGCACCACCCGGCAGGTCGGTTTGCCGTCTGCCTGCGGCACCACAGCGCGGGTTCGGTGTTGCCTGTGCAGGCATGCTAAAATACCGCTTTTTGTCCCACCGGGTTGGAGAGTTCATGTACCAGGCAGACGTCATGTCATCCGAAGAGCGCCGTGCGGCCGCGTCTCTGGCCAGTGTGTTCGCCTTCCGCATGCTCGGTCTGTTCATGGTCTTGCCGGTGCTGGCAACCTACGGTCAGGAGCTGGACGGTGCCACACCGCTGTTGATCGGTATGGCCATCGGTGCCTACGGCTTCACCCAGGCCTTCCTGCAGATCCCCTTCGGCATGCTCTCCGACCGCATCGGCCGCAAACCGGTGATTATCGGTGGCCTGCTGCTGTTCGCCCTCGGCGGACTGGTCGCGGCGCAGGCCGACAGCATGCTCGGCGTACTGGCCGGGCGGATACTGCAGGGCGCCGGGGCCATCGCCGCGGCGATCATGGCGCTGGTCGCCGATCTTACCCGTGACCAGCACCGCACCAAGGCCATGGCCATGATCGGCATGAGCATCGGCCTGTCCTTTGCCGTGGCCATGGTGCTCGGCCCGCTGATTGCCGGGGCGGCCGGGCTGGCCGGGGTGTTCTATACCACCGCCGTGCTGGCGCTGGTGGGTATCGCGCTGGTGGCACTGGTGGTGCCCACTCCGGTCGAGGTACAGCATCACCGCGATGCCGGCGTGGCGCGCGGAGCCTTTCTGCCGGCCCTGCGCAATGGCAACCTGCTGCGGCTCAACTACGGCATCGCGGTACTCCATGCGCTGCTGATGGCCTGCTTCGTCGCCCTGCCGCTGGCGCTGCAGGAACAGGCAGGGTTACCCCGGGAAAATCACTGGTGGGTCTACCTCACCGCACTGCTGCTGTCCTTCGTCGCCATGGTGCCGCTGATCATCTATGCCGAGCGGCAACGCCAGATCAAGCGCGTGGTGCTCGGTGCCATCCTGCTGCTGGCCGCGACCCAGCCGATCATGTGGCTGAGCATGAACTCGCTGACCGGGCTGGTGATTGCCACAGTACTGTTCTTCATTGCCTTCAACGTATTGGAGGCCACCCTGCCGTCGATGCTGAGCAAGATAGCCCCGGCGGGCAGCAAGGGCACCGCCATGGGCATCTACTCCACCAGCCAGTTTGCCGGTGCCGCCATCGGCGGTGTGCTCGGCGGAGCGGTTTACGGCAGCTTCGGTCTCGGCGGGGTATTCGTCTGTTGTGCGCTGCTGGCCATTTCCTGGTTTGCGATTGGTGCTACCATGACCGAGCCTCCGTACGTGACGAGCTATCGTCTGGCAGTAGATCCGATACTGGTCAGGGATGAAGCATTGCTTCGCAGAGTACTGGACGTACCAGGAGTGGCCGAGGCAATCATCGTGGCTGAGGAAGCAGCTGCTTATATAAAAGTCGATACACAGGTGCTGGATCGCGAACAACTGGACCGGGTACTGCACCCGGCTTGAATACACCAGACACCCGAGGAGAGTGAGCATGGCCAGAGGCGTAAACAAGGTAATTCTGATTGGTAACGTGGGCGGCGACCCGGAAGTGCGCTACCTGCCCAGCGGCAATGCGGTGGCCAACATCACCCTGGCCACCACCGACAGCTGGAAGGATAAACAGACCGGCCAGCCCCAGGAGCGTACTGAATGGCACCGGGTAGTGTTCTTCGGTCGCCTGGCAGAAATCGTCGGCGAATACGTGCGCAAGGGCTCCAAGCTCTACGTTGAAGGCCGCCTGCAGACCCGTGAGTGGGAAAAGGACGGCGTCAAACGCTACACCACCGAAATCGTCGTCGACATCGGCGGCCAGATGCAGCTGCTCGACAGTCGCGGTCAAGGCGGCGGCGACAACATGGGCCAGCGCCCACAGCAGCAGTCCCGCCCGGCACCGCAACAACAGCAATACGCCCAGCAGCCCGCGCCGCAGCAACAACCCGCTCAGCAGCCGCAGGCGCAGCAGATGCCGGACTACGACAGTTTTGATGATGATATCCCGTTCTAAAACGGAATATCGTCATTTCCCGCGAAAGCGGGAATCCAGCTGCAACCCAAAAAGCCCTGAACCCTCAGGGCTTTTTTGATCGAGCACAAGACCCCCAGCCCGGGAACGTCGAGCACCAGCTCGATGAACGGACCCGCCCGAAACATCACACTATCCACCCCTCTGCAGACAAGTCGGTACTCGCCCCTACCGGGTTGTCGAGCGCCTGCTCGACGACACTATCCGCAACACGCGCATTGATGCTGATATCAATGGTGGTATCTTCCATAGAGCGTTTG
Source organism: Gammaproteobacteria bacterium (assembly GCA_012735335.1). Classification (GTDB taxonomy): domain Bacteria; phylum Pseudomonadota; class Gammaproteobacteria; order Pseudomonadales; family Pseudomonadaceae; genus Halopseudomonas. Next base: position 2,407 of record JAAYHO010000297.1, on the reverse strand, counting down.
GAGGTCGAAAATGGCTGAATTCATGGATCGCTATACATACCGTGTTTCCTGGTCGGAAGAGGATCAGGAGCATGTGGGGCTGTGCGTGGAGTTCCCCAGCCTGAGCTGGCTTGAAAATACTCCCGAGCAAGCGCTTGTTGGTATACGCACACTGGTCAGAGAAACCGTGGAGGATATGCAGGCCAATGATGAGGCCGTACCCGAGCCACTTGCCGTGAGGAGTTACAGCGGCAAGTTCATGGTCCGTGTACCGCCAGAGACACATCGCTCACTGGTGATTCAGGCGGCGGAGGCGGGTGTCAGCCTGAATAGGTTGGTGGCCAGTCGGTTGCATTGAAGTTTTGCTTGCCGCGTAGTACAAGCCCTGTCCCCGCCTGCGAGCTGCCGTCTTTCTTGTGGGAGGCGCGCCCTCGCGCCGAAGGCCTGCGAAGGTGCTGGCAGTCAGAAGGACGGTAAATGGTGAGAGCAGCTTCAACTTTTCTTGTCTTACAGGGTAGGCGTTTTCTGCAGGGGCAGCGGGATTGTTGTCACTTTGCTGCAGCTATTCCTTTCTTTGATGACCTTGTCTATCCGGCCGCGCTGCATGAGTATGGATGCCCCGGGCTTTTTTCGGTCCAGAATCTGTGGAGCAGGCATGTCGGAAATCTATTTTGTTCGCCACGGTCAGGCGTCCTTTGGTAGCAGTAACTACGATCAGCTGTCCGAGTTGGGGCATGAGCAGGCGCGTTTGCTGGGGGAGTATTTCCGCGAGCGGGAGATGGGCTTTGACCACATAGTGACCGGTGACATGGTGCGCCACCGCGAGACGGCGGAGGGCATCTGTGTCGGTATGGGGCTGGATGCGCAGCAGTTCGAGGTGTATCCGGAGCTCAATGAGTTCGACTTTCACTCGGTACTGCGTGCCTATACCACGCAGTTTCCTGACCAGGCTCTGCCGGAAAAGCCGGTAGCCAAGGATTTTTTCCAGCGCCTGAAGAAAGGCATTCTGCTGTGGTCGACCAATGAGCTGCAAGGTGAGTTGCCGGAGACCTGGGCCAACTTCGAGCAGCGCCTGCTGGCGTTTCGTGAGAGCGTCATGCAGCGCCATGCAGGTCAGCGCATTCTGGCGGTGAGTTCCGGCGGTGCGATTGCCATGCTGATCCGGCAGTTGCTGCTGGCGCCGGAGTCGGTGATGGTCGAGCTGAATCTGCAGACCCGCAACACCGCGGTGACCCATTGCCGTTTCAATAACAAGGTGATGCGCCTGAGCAGTTTCAATAATGTGCCGCATCTGGACCGGCTCGATCGCCAGTCGCTGATCACTTATACCTGAGGCGCTGTACGGTGCAGTGGATGACGGATTCGGCGGAACATTGCACAATGCGGTATCTCAACGGTAGCGACGGGTTTATCTGAATGCGAATGCGGGTATTGGTGCTGGGTGCGGAAAATGCGTTGACGCAGGCGTTGCTGGCGCAGGCAGCATCCGAGTTTATCCAATTGGAGGCGGTGGAGCGTCCTGAGCAGGGCTGGTTGCCGGAGATGGCGGATCAGTTATTGGCCGGTGCCAAGCCGGATCTGGTGCTGAACCTGGCGTTCTATCGCGAGCAGTTTCAACTGGGTTTGCAGGATGCCGCTACGCTGGAGGCGCTACGCCAGTTTGATCAGCGTCTGATTCAGGGCTGTGCGGCCAGTGACACCCCCTTGATCATGCTCTCCAGCGCCCGAGTGTTTGATGGCAGCAAGAACTCTGCCTACAGCGAGAAGGATGAGGAGGGGCCGACCGGTGCCCTGGGGCAGTTGCAGTGGGAGCTGGAGCGCAGTCTGCGTACCCAGTGCCCGCGGCATATCATCCTGCGCTTCAGCTGGTTGCTGGACAGCACACCGGACGCGCCGCTGGCGCAATTGGTGACCGATCTGAAGACCGGTGCTGCATTGACCCTGGCGGAGGAGTGGCGCGGTAATCCGACCCCGGTGGCGGATGCGGCACGGGTGGTGCTGTCGGTGCTCAAGCAGCTGGATTGCGCTGCGTCGGTGTACGGTACCTATCAATACGGCAGCAGTGAGGCGTCCACCTGGATCAATTTTGTGCAGTGTGTGGCGCAGGAGCTGATTGGTCGGGGCGAGCTGAGCGGGGAGGTCGCCATTCAGCCGGTGGCATTTGACAGCCTGCCCGATGTGGCCGGTCGACCGCAGAATGCCGCCTTGCTCGGACGCAAGCTGATGATGGTGTTCGGCATCAAGCCGCGCAGCTGGCGCAGCCAGTTGCCCGGGTTGCTGGATGAGCTGGTGGGCTGACAGCAGCTCTACAAGGAGTACAAAAGACAACGGCCGCATTTGCGGCCGTTTCTGTTACTGCTGTCGGGATCAGAACTTGTAGCCCAGACCGACCATATAGACCCAGGGATCGACGTCGACGTCGACTTTG
>JAAYHO010000296.1 GCA_012735335.1 Gammaproteobacteria bacterium | reverse complement strand
GGTACCACCGCTCCTCACCGGCGGGGCGCGTCTTGAAGCGCTTCATGCTCCACATGTACTGGCTCGGCCAACGCTGCACATAACTGGCAATGGTACTGCTCAGCGCGGCTACCGCTTCCTGCTCGTTGTCACTGTATAACGCCTCCGGGGCCTTCTCCACAATAACCTTGAAGCCCCGACCGCCCGGCAACCGTACGCAATGCAGGAAAATCCCGGCCGCCGTGCCGCCCTTGAGCAACCCGGGAACGAACTTGCTGGTCAGCGCCGTGGTCCCCAGAAAGGGCACGAACAGACCACTCTTGAGTGCCGGTTCCGGGTCGGCTGGAATACCCACGGCACCACCCTTGCGCACCTCGCGCATGACGCTGATGATGCCCTCGCGGGTGGAGGCGGCAACCTTGTTGCCCAGCTGGGTGCGCTGCTTCTGCAGCAGCTCGTCCACCGCCTGCAGCTTGGGTGGCCGGTAGAAGATGATCGGCGAGCACTTCAGGCAGTACCAGTGATTGAGCACCTCCCAGTTGCCCAGGTGGCTGGTGATGCCGACCACGCCCTTGCCCTCGGCCAGCGCCTCATCCAGCAGATGCTCGCCTTCGACTTCGCGGATCAGGCCGACGGTTTTCTGCGGGTTCCACATCCAGGCGCAGGCGCTTTCGGCAAAGCTGCGACCGATATTCACCAGCGTCTCGCCCACCAGCTGCTCCCGCTCAGCGGCAGGCAGCTGCGGGAAACAGTGACCGAGGTTGATACGCACCACTTCCCGGGTGCGGTTGGGCAGCTTCCACATGAACCAACCCACCACCGCACCCAGACGCTGAGCCACAGCAAAGGGCAACAGAGCAAACAGCCTGAGAAAACCCACCGCAATTGCGCCCTTGAGCCTTTCCACTCACATACCTCTTTCGATTGGCCGAAAACGCCCATTGTAGCCTGATAGCCCAGCCGTGTGGATTACTCAGACCCGCCGTATCCCGCCCAGTTGCGCATGGCGGAAACAGTCACGGGTGTGATCCATCACCATGCCGGTGGCCTGCATCAAGGCGTAACAGATGGTTGGCCCGACAAAACTGAAGCCCGCCCGCTTCAGCGCCCGGCTCATGGCCTCGGCCTGCGCAGTGGTGGTCGGCACCTCAGCGGCACTGGCAAAGTCGTTGATCAGCGGCTGACCATCGACAAACTGCCACAGCCAGATGACCGGATCATGTTGCTCGGCCAATTCCAGCCAGGCCCGGGCATTCTGCCGCGCCGCACGCAGTTTGAGGCGGTTGCGGATGATGCTCGCATCCTGCGCCAGCCGTTCAAGGTCCGCCTCACTCTGCGCTGCCATGAAGTGCACATCGAAGTTGCGGTACAGCTCACGATAACGCTCGCGCCGCCGCAGAATGGTGATCCACGACAGCCCGGCCTGCAGCCCCTCCAGAATCAGCATCTCGAACAGATGCCGGGCGTCGCGGTTGGGCACACCCCATTCATGATCATGGTAGTGCTGGTACAGCGGGTCGGTACTGCACCATTGGCAGCGGGATATTGAATCAGCTTTATCTGACACGGATCACCTGGGCTGAGCATCCTTGGGAGGTGCTGTCCATGATAGGTGATCTAACGCAAGGAGAGAGGAAAAGGCAGTTCAGACAGATACCAGCAAACCCCGCCGCTGGCGGCGGGGCAGCTCATCATGCTCAACGGTTACGCAACAGCATGCGCACGTTTTCATCGATAGGCAGGCTGTAATCGTATACGGCAAGCACCTGGTTGGTGGCAGGCTCCACCACCTTCAGGTTGATCAGGACATATTCCTTGCTGGTGCCATAGCTACCGACGATCACCGCTTCCGCCGAGTAGGCATTGGCCAGCTCATGCACCTGGCGGGTCAGCATCAACTCCCCTTGACCACGCGCCATGTACACACTGTTCTGGAACTTCATCTCGATCATCCGGTAGCCGCCCTGGGTAAAGCGTGCAGATACCTGCTCGGATACCAGGCGCCCCAGAGTCGAGGAGCGGTCCAGCGCATCAATATTGACCAGAGTTGCCACCAGCAGGGTAGAGTTCCCAGCCGCTCGGCTGGCCAACTGCGCCTGCAGGTTTTCCGCCGCCTTGTAGTTGGCCTGAATGAAGTTGTTGGCGCTGACCGAGCCATGGGAACCGAGTCCGGTCTGTGCGCACCCGGCGAGGGCCAGCAGCATCACCGAGAGCAGGGAAAATACCTTTACCAGTCTCATTGCTGACCTCCCCGCACCGGTATGGATACACTGTCCTTCATCGACCGATAAAGGCGCGCATCCGTTTCTGTCGTGTAGTAAGCGCCGGTCACCTGGGCCAGATAGCGATCCGGGCTGACCACCCGTGCGGTCACAAGGATTTCAGTACGGGGAGTAGCTCCGGAAGCCTTTTCCGAGGCGAACCACTGATGGGGCTCGGTCAGCGCCAGCCCGCCCAGTGCCACAGCGCCTACCGCATCACCTGGCGCCATGCTGACTGTTTCACCAACTTTTCTGTCACCACATAGCCAAATTGGATCTATATTACAGCTAGCTAAATTGGGGCCTAACGCAGCATATATAAAACGTCAATCATTTTAGGCCTAGTAAAAAACATGACAATTCAGGCTTAATTTGTGCGCCAGGAACTCTTATCTACCATCGGTTCAAGCATTGCCCATCATCGCAAGTCTCTGAGCATGACCCAGGAGCAGCTATCCTTGGCACTGGATGTGGACCCCATGACCATTTCCCGTTTTGAGCGGGGTGCCAGTCTGCCGTCCCTGACGACCATCCAGAAACTCTGTAGTGTTTTCGGCATCACTCTCAGCCAGTTCTTCGCCGAAACGGCCCCACAGCCAGCTGGGAATCCAAGCGAGTCGGCTGTGCTGGTGGCGATGCTGGAGCAGCTCGATCAGGATGATCGTCAGTTCATCGCTGGTACCATCAAGCGCTTTTGCCAGCTGAGTCGCCGCAAACGCCGCTGAGTTTCCCTTTACCCCCAGCCTCTTGCCCCTGCGCCAAAGCCCTGGAGTAAGATGCCCATTCCTGTTCAATCGGAAGAGACAATGCCTGCACCTACAGTCAACGTAACGGTTACCCCCCGGGGCAGTATGGAAATCCTGTCCCAGCGTGAAGTCCGCAATCTCAGCCAGGTCGGCTCCGGCAGTACCTATCAGCTGTTTCGCCAGTGCGCACTGGCGATTCTGAATACCGGGGCGCGGGTGGATGATGCGCGCAGTATTCTCGAGGCCTATGCCGATTTCGAGGTGCATATCCATCAGCTGGATCGGGGGGTGTGCCTGGAGCTGCGTAATGCCCCGGCGGATGCCTTTGTTGATGGGCACATGATCACCAGTGTGCGCGAGATGCTGTTCAGTGCCCTGCGCGATATCGTCTATACCGAAAGCGAACTGCACAACAATCGCGCCGATCTGAGCACTTCTCAGGGAATTACCGACTACGTATTCCACCTGCTGCGCAACGCCCGCACCCTGACCCCGGGCGTGGAGCCGAAGATGGTGGTGTGCTGGGGCGGTCACTCGATCAACGAGGAAGAGTACAAATACAGCAAGCGGGTCGGCCATGAGCTGGGCCTGCGCAATCTGGACGTGTGCACCGGCTGCGGCCCGGGGGTGATGAAGGGGCCGATGAAGGGCGCGACCATTGCCCACGCCAAGCAGCGGGCGCTGGACGCCCGCTATCTGGGCCTGACCGAACCGGGCATCATCGCCGCCGAGGCGCCCAACCCGATCGTCAACGAGCTGGTGATCCTGCCGGATATCGAGAAGCGGCTGGAAGCCTTTATCCGCGTCGGCCACGGCATCATCATCTTCCCCGGTGGCGCGGGCACGGCGGAGGAGTTTCTCTATCTGCTGGGCATTCTGCTGCACCCGGACAACGCCGATCTACCGTTCCCGCTGATTCTCACCGGGCCGCGCAGCTCGGCGGGCTATCTGCAGCAGTTGCACGAGTTTGTCGGTGCTACCCTGGGTGAGCAGGCGCAGACGCTGTATGAAATCATCATCGAAGATCCGATCAAGGTGGCGCGCAAGATGAAGCAGGGGCTGGCGGAGGTCGAGCATTTCCGCCGCGAGCGCAATGACGCCTTCCACTTCAACTGGCTGCTCAGGGTGGAGGAGAACTTCCAGCACCCCTTCGACCCGACCCACGAAAACATGGCGGCCCTGGAACTGCGCAGCAATACCCCGCCGCACCTGCTGGCGGCCAACCTGCGCCGGGCGTTTTCCGGCATAGTGGCGGGTAACGTCAAGGAGCAGGGCATCCGTCTGATCGAGGCGCTCGGCCCCTACGAACTGCACGGTGACACGCAGATCATGCAGCCGCTGGCTGATCTGTTGCAGGCGTTTATCGAACAGCAACGCATGAAGCTGCCCAACGGCTCGGCCTACAAGCCCTGTTATCGGGTTATCAGTTGATGCTCCAGGCTTGTATACTTCGCCCTTTACTTATTCACAGTTGACCGGTGAAAAACGTGACACAGACCAATCCTGCTGCCCAGACCTTCCAGGGCCTGATCCTCGCCCTGCAGAACTTCTGGGCGGAGCAAGGCTGCGTAATCCTGCAGCCCTACGATATGGAGGTGGGTGCGGGTACCTTCCATACCGCCACCTTCCTGCGCTCGATCGGCCCGGAAATCTGGAACGCGGCCTATGTCCAGCCCAGCCGCCGCCCGGCCGATGGCCGCTACGGCGAAAACCCCAACCGCCTGCAGCACTACTACCAGTTTCAGGTGGTGCTCAAGCCGAACCCGGACAATATCCAGGAGCTGTATCTGGATTCGCTGCGCCACATCGGCATCGACCCGCTGGTGCATGACATCCGCTTTGTCGAGGACAACTGGGAATCGCCGACCCTCGGCGCCTGGGGTCTGGGCTGGGAAGTCTGGCTCAACGGCATGGAGGTGACCCAGTTCACCTACTTCCAGCAGGTTGGCGGGGTCGAGTGCTATCCGGTCACCGGCGAGATCACCTACGGGCTGGAGCGTCTGGCCATGTACCTGCAGGGGGTGGACTCGGTGTATGACCTGGTCTACTCCGACGGCCAGTTCGGCAAGGTCACCTACGGCGATGTGTTCCACCAGAACGAGGTGGAGCAGTCGACCTACAACTTCGAAT
>JAAYHO010000295.1 GCA_012735335.1 Gammaproteobacteria bacterium | reverse complement strand
TGGCCATTGCTTACCCGGCATATCAACGGTGGCGTATTCACCAAGTTCGATAAGCCGGAGGTTCTAAAAGAAATCGCACATGGGTGGATCAGTGGAAAGCCCTTCAGCGATCTCCTGAAAATCATCCGTAAGCGAAAAGCCAAGATGATATGGGGCACCCGCCGGAGGGAGTTCAAGATCGATCATGTCGTCGACGTCTGCGAAGGGACGCTCGCTTATGACGGTGCGCTGGTTGTAGGTGCTGTGACTGAATTCATCGAAACCCTCGACCAAGATGGCACTGGAGACCTGATCAATCGTCTGCAGATTTTTCAAAAGCGCCTGAAATATGGTCTTCCGACCGAAACCACCATAGCCCTTTACGAGCTTGGCTTTTCGGACCGCGTCATTGCTCAGGATCTCGCCGCATCCCTAAACCTGGCAGCGCCCCAGAAGAAGGACCTCGTGAAGGCGCTGAAAAAAGATCGGGACGAAGCCAGGGCGGTAATGGAGAAATACCCAAGCTATTTCCAGGAGAGGATGAATGAACTCCTGCAGTAAAAATTCCCTCCACCAAATAAGCATTTAAGGGCGTCCATGGACGTCCTTTTTTGTGTCTGCAATTCAGTAAATACGGGGCTTACAGGTCTATTGGTACCCATAGAGATCCAGCCGCAGCCACCAGATCAAAACACCCCGTTAATACCCACTTAATCCACATGGGATTAAATGAACAGGGTGTCAACCCGAGCAGTCTGAAGCTGGCTGGAACAGTTTCTGGCTGACTTAAGTACTGCTCCATGGCCGCCTGCAACCTTCGGCGGCAGTACAGGAGCTTACAACATGAAATCCCCCTCAATCCGGCAGGCCACCCTGGGCGTCTGCCTGCTGGCCAGCGCTGTCAGCTTCAACGCTACGGCACAGGCCGAGCCGGATCTGGCCAAGGGCCAGGCTGATGCAGCGCTCTGCGCCGCCTGCCACCAGGCCGACGGCAGCGGCATGAACATCCCCAACGCTGACTCATGGCCGCGCCTGGCCGGGCTGGATGCCGGCTACATGGTCCAGCAGCTGCAGGACTTCAAGTCCGGCAAGCGCCAGAACATCAGCATGCAGCCGTTCGCCCAGATGCTCGATGAGCAGCAGATGATCAACGTATCTGCCTGGTTTGCCAGCCTGCCAGCCCCCGCTGCAGTGGCCAGCTCTGACAGCTATCCCGCCGAGCAACTGGCCCGGGGCGAGCAACTGGCGACCACCGGTGACTGGAACAACTACATTGTGCCCTGTTCCACCTGCCACGGTCCGGACAACCTGGGTGCGGGCAGCGTGTTTCCGGCGATTGCCGGTCAGCACTTCGGCTATATCCGCGACCAGTTGCAGAACTGGCAACAGGACAAACGCGACAACGACCCGCAGCAGTTGATGGCAGCCATCGCCAAACGCATGACCAGTGACGATATCCAGGCGGTCGCCGCCTGGCTGTCGAGCCAACCGGGTGCCGTTGCCCCGCAGCAGACACCCTGAGGAGCCCATGATGAAAAACCTGCTGATCTGCACCGTTGGCCTGGCACTGGCCGCCAACCTGTCGCTGGCCCAGGCCCAGCCGCATGAAGAGATCCTCGCCGCTCTGGCCAGCATGGCGCCCGGCTCGCCAGCGCCTGCCGAAGGCCAGTTCGTGCATATTCCGCCAACCCTGGAGGATCTGGAAGCCTCCAACCTGAACCCTGAGTTGAAGAAGGTCATCCGGCGCGGCTATGACCTGTTCACCAATACCCAACAGGTCCGCGAGCGTTACAGTCTCAACGATATGAACTGCGACAGCTGCCACATGGGTGCCGGACGTCTGCCGTTCTCCTCTCCGGTCTGGCCAGCGGCGGTCATACTGCCCAACTACCGCCCGAAGAACGACCAGGTGAACAATATCGAAGAGCGTATCGCTGGATGCTTCTCCTACTCGATGAACGGCGAGCCACCAGCCTACGGCAGCGACGACATGCTGGCACTGACGGCCTACCATCAGTGGCTGGCCAAGGGCGTACCTGTCTACCAGCCCGGTGGCAGCATGTACGGACGTGGTTTCGGCACAGTGGCCGAACCAGCGCAGAAGCCTGACTACCATCGCGGCAAGGCGACTTATGAAGCCAAGTGCGCGGTGTGCCACGCCGAGGACGGCAGTGGTCTGCAGGCGCGCGGCGAAGTGGTGTTCCCGCCGTTGTGGGGCGACTACTCCTACAACTGGGGAGCGGGTATCACCCGATTGTTCACCCTGGCCGGTTTCGTCAAGCACAACATGCCGATCGGCCAGCCGAACAGTCTGACCGACCAGGAAGCCTGGGATCTGGCGCAGTACATCGACGCCCAGGAACGCCCGCAGGATCCGCGCTACACCGGTGACGTCAGGGAAACCCGCGAGCTGTACGGCGAGAGCTTCCACAAGCACACCCTGTATGGACTGGAAGTGGAAGGCCGCCTGCTGGGTGACCATGACAACGTCGGTGCCAACAAGGACTTTCTCAAGCCCGAGGTCTTGCGCGACCGCACCTTCAACTGACCTGATGCTGGCCGGGGTCCCCCCCGGCCAGTGCAGCCACTCCCCGCCTGTCAGCAGTGCATGACCGCTACTTCAGCGGCCCGCCTATCCGTGTCAACAGGGCTTCCGGTGCGCCGGTCTGCTTGTGCAGCCTGCCATCCGCATCCAGCCATACCAATGCCGGCGTCGCCCGCAGACCCAGCTCACCCATCAGAGCGTGATTGCCGTCCAGCTGTGCCTGGATAGCCGGTGGAATCCGCCGTAGCGCTGCCACCCCGCCATCACCCACCGGACGCATCGGGCCATTGCCCAGGCGCTGCATATGCAGCCGGGCATGCTCGGCCAGTTGCTGATGGGGGTTATCACTGGTCAGCAGCGTCGCGGCCTTGGCCGCGCTGTTGTCGCGCAAAATCCCCACCAGCACATGCCGCAACTGCAGGCGGCCACTTTCCACCCAGGGCCGGGCATCCACCCAGAGCTTGTTGCAGTAGGGGCAGTTCAGGTCGGTAAACACGTAGGCCACCGTATCGGCGTCATCGGCACCGTCTGCAATCCAGGTGCTGCGCTCCAGCCGCTGCATGACATCTGCCGCCATCTCGCTGTTGACCCGTTGCTCCAGCGCTGCCTGATTCACGTTCTCACCACTGGCATCCAGTATGCGGCCAAGGATGATATGTTCGCCGTCCGGGGCTTCATATACCGCCAGCGGCTGGTCACCGTGGTAACCGGCCCAGGCGGTCAGCCCGCCCTTGGCCTCGAAGGTGCCGGCAAACTGCACGCCCATCTGCCGCAGCTGTTGCAGGGCCGCAGGCTCCTGCTCCGTCGCCGCAACCGCCGGCATCCCCAGCAACAGGCCCACCAGCGGCGCCCGTTTCAGTGCCTTACCCATTCCTGCCATTGCCTAGTTCTCCTCTGATTGATTCATGCGCAGGGCATCCATGCGCTGGGCCAGACTGCCGCGGGACAGTTCGCCCAGACGTATATCGTTAAGCGTGCCACCGGCGTCGTAGAACAGCGTCACCGGCAGACCGCGCTGCCCAAGCACGTGACCCATTTCCGTCGTCCGGTCGAGCAGCACGTTGTCCAACTGCAAGCCGGTGCTGCGCAGAAACTCTTCTACCGTTACCCTGCCTTCACCCTGATTGAGAAACACCACGTTGAAATCGGGATTGTCCTGCTGTGCCTGCTCCAGTACCGGCATCTCGCGGCGGCAGGGGCCACACCAGCTGGCCCACAGATTGATCACCGTCGGCTTGCCGGAAAAGCCGGGCAGATGCGCCGGGCTGCCGTCCAGTGACTGCACCGCAATGGCCGGAATCGGCCGGTTGCTGCTGGTGGGCAGCGCCGCCAGGGCAACCATCACCAGCAACACACTGCTGACCACCATCACACCCCGCAGCAGCGGCGTACGCAGGGCCGCCTGACGATGGGTAATCAACAGGGTTGCCAGCCAGATACCCGCCAGCCCCCAACCGGCGCTGAATCCGCCATCACGAAAGTCCAGCAGGCTCAGCGGCGCGCTCAGATAGGCCTCAAGCGAACCCAGCACAAAGCCGACCCGGGCACCGAGCAGGCCAGCCAGCATGACCAGCCAGATGGCCTTTTCCGCATTAACGCCGGTCTGGCGGGCATGCCACCAGCTCAGCAGCAGTGCCAGCGCAAACGCCAGCATCAGCAGC
>JAAYHO010000036.1 GCA_012735335.1 Gammaproteobacteria bacterium | reverse complement strand
GTATTAGCCCGCAAATGGCGTCCGCGCCTGTTCCGTGAAATGGTCGGCCAGACCCACGTGTTGCAGGCGTTGATCAATGCCCTGGACCACAACCGGCTGCACCATGCCTACCTGTTTACCGGTACCCGGGGGGTCGGCAAGACCACCATCGCGCGGATTCTGGCCAAGTGCCTGAACTGCGAGCAGGGCGTCAGCTCCGAGCCCTGTGGCGTCTGTTCCGCCTGCCGGGAAATCGACGAAGGCCGTTTTGTCGACCTGATCGAGGTCGACGCCGCCAGCCGCACCAAGGTCGAGGATACCCGTGAGCTGCTCGACAACGTGCAGTACTCGCCGACCCGTGGCCGCTTCAAGGTCTACCTGATTGACGAAGTGCACATGCTTTCCGGGCACAGCTTCAACGCTCTGCTGAAGACCCTGGAAGAGCCGCCTGCGCATGTGAAATTCCTGCTGGCGACCACCGATCCGCAGAAGTTGCCGGTGACCATACTGTCGCGCTGCCTGCAGTTTTCGCTGAAGAACATGCTGCCGGAAAAGGTCGTCGAGCATCTGCGCCATGTGCTGGCCGAAGAGCAGATTCCCTTTGATGACGAGTCCCTGTGGTTGCTTGGCCGGGCGGCCGACGGCTCCATGCGTGACGGCCTGAGTCTGACCGATCAGGCCATTGCCTTTGGTAACGGCCAGCTGCAGGCCAGTGACGTGCGCAGCATGCTGGGCACCATCGACACCGGCCAGGTATTCGAGCTGCTCAACGGTCTGGCCAGCGGCGATGCCCGTGGCCTGCTGGCGGCGGTCGCCGAGCTGGCGGAGCAGGGTGCCGACTTTGCCGGGGTGCTGGCCGAGCTGATTTCCACCCTGCAGCGGGTGGCCATTGCCCAGGTGCTGCCCGAAGCGGCAGACAACAGTCTGGGCGACCAGCAGCGGGTACTGGAGCTGGCCGGTCGCATCAGCGCCGAAGATGTGCAGCTGTTCTATCAACTGGCCCTGCATGGGCGTCGTGATCTGCCACTGGCACCCGATCCGCGTGGCGGATTTGAAATGGCGCTGCTGCGCATGCTGGCGTTCCGTCCCGGCACCCTGCAGCACACTGGCCCCAGTGCTCCGGCCAGCGCAGTCAATCAAGCGGGCAGCGCACCTCCGGTGGAACCGTCGGTGGAACTACCCCCGGGAAAGCCCACGGGGATCAGCCAGCCCAGGCCTGATTCCAGTAACCAGGGGCAGCAAGCGCAGGCAGCGCCCGCTGTTCCGGTTGCTGCTGTTACCTCCCCTGAGCCCCAGCCGCCGGTAGCCAGCAAGCCTGCAGAAGCGCCTGCGCCCACAGTGCCCCCTGCTGCTGTACCTGTTCCGACACCCACCGCGCCGGTACCGCCAGCGCCCGTTGCAGCTGCTACAGCCAGTCCTGCAGAAGCGGCGTCTGGTGCAGAGGATGAGCCGCCCACCTGGCTGCAGGAAGCGCCGCCGGATGATGATCTTGCTGCTGACGGCGGTGATGAGGAGGAGCTGGATGCCAGCCACTACCTTGATGACTGGCAGCCGGCACCGGAGCCAGCCGTAGAGACCGATCCGCTTGATGAGGTCAGCGACCTGCCTCCAGCCACCGGTCTGGCTGCCCGCTGGCTGGAGATCTACCCCGGGCTGGGCGTTGCCGGATTGACCCAGAGCATCGCCGCTCACTGCCAACTGGTCGCCATTGAAGATGCCGTCTGGCGGCTGCATCTGGATCCGGGTCACAGTGCCCTGTACAACGAGAACCATCGCCAGCGTATACAGAATGCCCTCACTGAACTGGAAGGGAAGGCCATTACTCTGGAAGTGCTGATCCAGGCACCGGATCAGGAAACCCCGGCGGTAGCGGCAGCCAGACGGCGTGTCGCCCGCCAACTGGAAGCCGAAGCCAGCATTCATGCCGATCCGCTGGTGCAGGCCCTGGTCAATGATTTTGCGGCGCAGATCTGTGCCGACACTATTCGTCCGATAGACGCTTGATAAATTGAGGATAGCAAGATGATGAAAGGTGGCATGGCAGGCCTGATGAAACAGGCCCAGCAGATGCAGGAAAAGATGCAGAAGATGCAGGAAGAGCTGGCCAACGCGGAAGTTACCGGCCAGTCCGGCGCCGGGCTGGTGTCAGTGATCATGACCGGTCGCCACGATGTGCGTCGGGTCAGCATCGACGACAGCCTGATGAGCGAAGACAAGGAAATCCTCGAGGACCTGATCGCCGCTGCGGTCAATGATGCGGTGCGCAAGATCGAGCAGAACAGCAAGGAACAGATGGCTGGCATGACCGCCGGGCTGAACCTGCCCGACGGCTTCAAGATGCCATTCTGAGCGGGTAGCCTGAATTCATGAGTTTCAGCCCGCTGATCCGGCAATTGATTGATGCATTACGCGGCCTGCCCGGTGTAGGTCCGAAAACCGCCCAGCGCATGGCGCTGAACCTGCTGGAGCGCAACCGCGAAGGCGGTCGTGAACTGGCCCATGCGCTGGAAGCTGCCATGGAGGGGGTGGGTTACTGCAGCCGCTGCCGCACCCTGAGTGAGACCGAGGTCTGCGACCTCTGCCTCGACCCCCGGCGCGAGGACGGCCTGCTCTGCGTATTGCAGAGCCCGGCGGATGTCTGGGCGGTGGAAATGGCCGGCAGCTTTCGCGGGCGCTACTTTGTGCTCAAGGGGCATCTGTCGCCGATTGATGGCCTGGGCCCGGATGAAATCGGCATCCCCGCCTTGCTCCAGCGACTGGAGGGCAGCGCGGTCACTGAAGTGATTCTGGCAACCAACCCGACCGTGGAAGGGGAGGCCACCGCGCACTATATCGCCGGATTGCTCAAGCCCCAGGGCATCCGCGTGTCACGTATTGCCCACGGTGTGCCTCTGGGGGGTGAACTGGAGTTTATCGACGGCGGCACCCTGGCCCATGC
>JAAYHO010000294.1 GCA_012735335.1 Gammaproteobacteria bacterium | reverse complement strand
GTGCTCTGCGCGGTGCGCAAGGGCCCCTGGGGCGTCGAGGGGCTGAACCAGAATATCGCCCGGCTGCTGCATCGCCGGGGGCTGCTGCCCGAACCCGGCGGCTGGTACGAAGGGCGGCCGGTGCTGGTTACGCGCAACGACTACTCGCTGGGGCTGATGAACGGCGATATCGGTATCGCCCTGCGGGTCAGGGAGCCGGCACTGCACCCGGGTGAGCCGGAGAGTCTGGTGCTGCGGGTCGCCTTTCCGCGTAACGATGGCTCCGGTGGCATCCGCTTTGTGCTGCCCAGTCGTTTGAGCGATGTGGAGACCGTCTTCGCCATGACGGTGCACAAGTCCCAGGGGTCGGAATTCAGCCACGCGCTGCTGGTGTTGCCGGACAGCCGCAGCCCGCTGCTGACCAAGGAGCTGGTGTATACCGCAGTGACCCGGGCCAGGGACCACTTCAGTCTGGTGGAAACCCGCAATGGCATCTTCGAGGCCGCAGTCGCCCAGCCGGTACGCCGGGTCAGCGGACTGGCGCTGCACTGGGACGGGGGCTGACGGCGCCGCGGGTTTTCATGTTAGACTTCCGGGGTCCCAGCAGGTCTGCTGGGGCCCGTGTCATCACCATCGCGCCAACCGCCGCCACCACGAGCGTCATCAAACACTGAACTTCGAACCGGCGGACAGGTCAGGTCGATATGGCAGCCCGTCTGGCTGCAGTCCGGGACTGCCACCGTGCACGGTACCCTGTTTCTGAAATACGTCGTTATCTGAATGTGCAACTGCCACTGTGCGCAGTGTGCTGCATACAGATAGGTATTCTGATCCCTGAAAGGTTAACCATGACCAAGAACAACGCGTTTCGAGAGCTTGAACGCAAGCTCGCCGAGAGTCTGGCGCAACTCGAAGTCAACAAAAAGACCGAACGCCTGCGCGAAGCCCGCGAATTTGGCGACGAACTCAAGACCCTGATGAAGAGCTATCGACTGTCCGCTGCCGATGTAGTGGGCATTCTGCACTCCAGCGCAAAAGCCCCCTGAATTACCTCGTAAACTCCTAGCAATGTTACGCTGACCCGCTAGAGTTATATCATTAGGACCAGTAATAGCTAAACAAGGAGCGAGGTCATGGGTAATCAGCCCAACGATGAAACCCAGCAGCAGGCGCCGGCGGTCAATGCAGACGGCATTCCGGCACCCTCTGGTGAAACCAATCTGATCGATACCGACTATGTGGTCGGTCAGGACAACTTCTCCGGGCAATTCACCTTCAGCCTCGATATTCACAGCAAGGTGTTCCTGATTTCAGCGGGTACCATTCTGCTGTTCGTGTTGCTGACCCTGGCGCTGCAGGATCAGGCCGCTGCGGTATTCACCAGCCTGCGCGGCTGGGTCACCAGTAAGATGGCCTGGTTCTTCATCAGTGCCGCCAACATCTTCGTGCTGCTGTGTCTGGTGCTGATCTTCACCCCGCTGGGCAAGGTTCGTATCGGCGGCAAGGATGCGATACCCGACTACTCCTACGTGGGCTGGTTTGCCATGCTGTTCGCTGCCGGCATGGGGATCGGCCTGATGTTCTACGGGGTCGCTGAACCCATGGGGCATTTCAATGCGGCCTTCGAAGGGGTGACTCTGGGAGAGACGGGTGAGCGCACCGACTGGGCGCCGCTGGGCGGTGCCGAAGGGGATGCCCGTGAGGCTTTCAGGCTGGGCATGGCGGCCACCATATTTCATTGGGGGCTGCACCCTTGGGCCATCTACGCGGTGGTGGCGCTGTCACTGGCGATCTTTGCTTACAACAAGGGCCTGCCCCTGAGCGTGCGTTCGATCTTCTATCCGCTGCTGGGTGAGCGTATATGGGGTTGGCCGGGCCATGCGATCGACATCCTCGCGGTGTTCGCTACCATGTTCGGCCTGGTCACCTCGCTGGGCCTGGGGGCGCAGCAGGCAGGGGCCGGCATGAACCAGCTGTTCGGCATTCCCAGCGGCAACCTGACCATGGTCCTGCTGATCATCGCCATCACCGCGGTGGCCCTCTGGTCGGTCATTGCCGGAGTGGACAAGGGTGTCCAGCAACTGTCCAAGGTCAACATCGCACTGGCGTTCCTGCTGCTGTTGTTCGTCATTGTCTGCGGGCCGACGCTGGCCATCCTGAAGGGTTTCTTCAGCAACCTGGGCGCCTACGCCAGCTATCTGCCTGCTCTCGCCAACCCGGTGGGGCGCGATGATGCCAACTTCAGCCAGGGCTGGACGGCCTTCTACTGGGCCTGGTGGATCAGCTGGTCGCCCTTCGTCGGCATGTTCATCGCCCGCGTCAGCCGGGGACGCACGGTGCGGGAGTTTCTGATATCCGTGACTCTGGTGCCCTCGCTGGTGTCGGTCCTCTGGATGACAGCCTTCGGCGGTACCGCCATAGATCAGCTGCTGAGCGACAATTTCACCGGGGTGAGGGATGCGGCATTGGAGCTGCAGCTCTTTACCATGCTGGGGCAGCTGCCGCTGTCGGCCATCACGTCCTTTATCGGTGTAGTGCTGGTGATCATGTTCTTCATCACCTCTTCGGACTCCGGCTCGCTGGTGATCGACGCCATCACCGCTGGTGGCAAGATCAACGCGCCGGTCGGCCAGCGGGTGTTCTGGGCAATAGTGGAAGGGGTGCTGGCCATCGCTCTGCTGCTCGGCGGCGGCCTGGTGGCCTTGCAGGCCATGGCGGTGTCTACCGGCCTGCCGTTTACCATAGTGCTGCTGGCCGGGTGCGTGGCCATCGTCAAGGGGTTGATGAGCGAGCCGCGTTAGTTTGCTCTTTTCCCCTCTCCTGTGGGAGGGGGGAAGCCCCTTCAGTAACAAAAATCCCCCAGCCTCTGCTCCGGCGAGTAGTGCGTGGCTACCTGCGCCTGAAACAGCTCGGCGGTGGCCAGGGCGTCGGTCAGTGCGTGGTGGGCGTGGTATACCGGGAGCTGATACCGGCCACGGCTGTCCGCCAGACGGATCGACAGGGGCGCGCGGCCCAGCAGGCGGCCCAGCCAGTTGCGTTGGCGCCTGGGGTGCAGGTTGGCCTCGATCTGCATGGTATCCACCAGCGGGAACAGCAACCCCTCGCCCAGGCTCTGCTGTACTGCCAGATCGATGAAGTTGCGCTCGATATTGCGAAAGTGCACCACCGCCACCTTGCCTGCCAGTTGTTCCAGCAGGGGCTCCAGTACCTGGCTGAACGGCGGTGCCTGCTGGATATCCGAGTGGGTGATGTGGTGGAAAGTGACCGATTCGGCGGTCAGGTCTCCCTGCGGCCGGACTATCTGATACCAGGCCTGATCGGAGCGGATGCGTTCCAGGGTGAAGGGGATCAGGCCGAGGCTGACGATGGCATGGCGTCTGGCATCCAGCCCGGTGGTTTCGATATCCAGCGCCACCAGCTCGAGTTCCGCCAGGGGAGTATCCGCGCTCGGCCAGTCAGCCTGGAAGAAGCGCCGCAGCGCCGGGTGGCGGGTAGCAGCGGCGCGCTCTGCCATATAGTGCGCCCAGTCCGCTGGTCTGCGGATGGCCGCCCTGCTCATGCGGGGCGCCCCGGGGCGGTCTGCGGGTAGCGGAAGCGCAGGAACTTCTGCGCATTGCTGAGTATCTGGAAGGCATCCTTCAGGCCGTGGCGCTCGGCCGCCGATACATTTTCCGGCTCTATGTAGTTGTTCGGCTCGCGGCCTTCCTGAATGGTCAGCGCCTGATGGCGGATGCGTGCCAGCGACAGGAACTCCAGCGCATAGCGCAGCCGCTCCACCGATTCCCGGGGCATCAGTCGGGTTTTGGCGATGTCGTCCAGCCGGTCATGGGAACTCTGCGAGGTGGAGCCGATGGCCAGAGCGTGTACCCGGATCAGGTCGGTCAGCGGCGCTGTGCCCCGGCCCTTGATGTTGATGATGTTCTTCTGCTTGCCGTCCTGTTCCATGACAAAGGTGCGGAAGATGCCCAGTGGCGGCGTGCGGTTGAGTGAGTTGCGGGCCATCAGCGCGAGGAAGTTGGGGGTGCGGCTGGCCTTGCTGGCGATCAGTTCGCGCAGTTGCTCGACCATGTCGGACTGGCCGCTGACCGATTCCAGGTCGAAGAAGATATTGCTGTTGAGCAGCGTACGCGGGTTGGGCCGCTCGATCCATTCGCTGAAATAGTCTTTCCATACCGACAGCGGCTGACGCCATTTGCGGTTGGTAGCCATGATGTCGCCCTTGCAGTAGCTGTAGCCGCAGGCGGCCAGGCCGTCGCTGACAAATGTCGCCAGGCGCAGGAAGTAATCATCGTGCTCGGCCGGATCGAAGCTGTCGTCCAGCACCAGGGCATTGTCCTGATCGGTGACGATCAGCTGTTCGTCCCGGGCCATGGAGCCCATCACCATGTAGCTGTAGGGTACCGGCGGTGGGCCCAGCTCGTTCTCCGCCAGATCGATCAGCCGCTGGATGAAGCTGCGGCCAATGCTGGACAGGGCGCTGCCGATCATCTGCGCGGTGGCCTCGTCCTCGACCATGCGCACGAAGGAGGTGCGCACGTCAGGCAGCAGGCTCTGCAGTTCGCTGACCGACTGGCGGTTGAAGATATCGTTGACCAGATACAGGCTGCTCTGGGACTGGTAGCGGATCACGTCGGCCAGATTGACCAGCCCCACCGGGCGTCGGCGGCTGAGAATCGGCAGATGGTGGATGTTGTGCCGCAGCATGCACAGGATGGCCTCCAGCACCGAGGCGTTGGCCTGCAGGGTGATGGGGTCGGCGGTCATGATGCTGTGCAGAGGCGTTTCCGGCGGCAGCGCCTCGGACACCACCCGGGTGCGGAAATCCCGGTCGGTGATGATTCCGGCCACCCGCTGGATCTCCGGTTGATCGGCATCCGGCTCGGTGATCAACAGCGCCGATACGCTCTGTTCGGTCATCACCGCCGCCGCCCGGTGGATACTGCTCTGCGCATCCAGCATCACCGGCGGACGGCTGATCAGCTTGTTGACCCTGACCTTGATCAGTTCGCTGGCCCGCCCCTGGGACTCCACCGCCGAGCGCAGTCGCTTGGAGCCCTCGGTATCGACAAAGTCCGCCAGACTGTCGTGCTGGTCGCACAACTGACTGAACAGCTCGCCGGGGATGAAGTAGATCAGCGTATCTTCCAGCGCTTTGGCCGGAAAGCGCACTCCGCGGCCCCGGCGCAGGCTGGACTGGCCGAAGATATCGCCTTCGCCGAGCCGATTGAACAACTCGCCGTTGCGCCGATAGATCTCCACCGCACCGCTGCGTATATAATGCAGTTCGGTTATCTCGCCACCCTGTTCGAGGATGGGGGTGCCGGCCTTGAAATAGCGCACCTGGGTCTGCTGCGCCAGGGTATCCAGGGCGTCATCGGGCAACTCGTCAAAGGGGGCGAAGCGACTGAAATGGTCGCGGATCTCGATCAGTTCAACTTGCATGGGCAGGGTTCCGCAGCGGCATTGGGCAACAGTGTAATGCCTTGGGCGCGGTTATGCCCGGCGCCGTCGCAGCCGGGGCTGGCTGTGACGGGCAGGGGCGGGGAGTCAGCTATCGAAGCCGGGGCTGTCGCGCTGGACTTTGCGCAGCAGAGCGGGCCAGGCCAGGTTGGCACCGGCACCCTTGGTGACCTGGCGCATGCTTTCAATGGCGCCGTCCAGAATGCTCTGGGGAATCGGAATCAGCTCGCTGCCACCGGCCTGGGCGCTGATCTGGATCTCGCAGCAGCGTTGCAGGGTGTGCATGCCGAGGAAGGCCTCGGCCACATCCCGGCCCACAGTCATCAGGCCGTGGTTGCGCAGTACCATGGCGCGGGTCCTGCCCAGATCCTGCTGCAGACGCACCTTCTCGTCCTCACGCAGGGCGACGCCTTCGTAGTCGTGGTAGGACAGGCTGCTCAGCACAAACAGTGCCTGCTGGGAGATCGGCAGGATGCCGTCCTTCTGCGCCGATACGCCGACGCCCTCGGCGGTATGGGTGTGCAGTACGCAACCGGCGTCGTGACGCACTTCGTGCACCGCGCTGTGGATGGTGAAACCGGCCGGGTTGATCTCGTAGGGC
Source organism: Gammaproteobacteria bacterium (assembly GCA_012735335.1). Taxonomy (GTDB): domain Bacteria; phylum Pseudomonadota; class Gammaproteobacteria; order Pseudomonadales; family Pseudomonadaceae; genus Halopseudomonas. Next base: position 709 of record JAAYHO010000294.1, on the reverse strand, counting down.
GAGTCCATCACCTTGTTGCCCTGCAGGTCGATTTTCACCAGGTTGGAGGCAGTGACCTCCTCGAACATCAGGCCGTAGGGGTTGATCAGGAAGTGCTCGGTACCGGGGATCTTTGCCGAAATATGAGTGAAGATCACATCATCCCAACCGTTCAGCGCCACCAGCCGGTATGCTGCGGCCAGGTCGACCCGGGTCTGCCATTCCTCGGCACTGACCTGACCCCTGACATCCAGTACCGGCAGCTTCTGCATTGCGTTCATCGGGCTTTCCTCTTGTTGTTCATGTTCACCATCCTGCATCGGCTGCGGTGGCGTTGTGTGTCCAGCAGTGTAGTCGAGGGTATCGCCGATGAACTGTCTTGCGGGTGACAGTGGTCGATGCTGGCTGGCCCCGTAGGTGCGGGGAACACGCTTGCGGATCTGTTCGTTGGTCAGGTTGAGACGGTTCATCCCCGCAGGCGCGGGGAACACCGGCAGCTCAATCACCAGCGCAGCGCGGGATGCGGTTCATCCCCGCAGGCGCGGGGAACACATCGTTGGACGGCTATCAGACAGACTGATTCGCGGTTCATCCCCGCAGGCGCGGGGAACACAGCGGGTTAGCCATCAGGAAGCGCTCACGCTCCGGTTCATCCCCGCAGGCGCGGGGAACACGAGGGGTGCGCCCATGCGTAGCCCCACCCAAGCGGTTCATCCCCGCAGGCGCGGGG
>JAAYHO010000035.1 GCA_012735335.1 Gammaproteobacteria bacterium | reverse complement strand
CAAACTGGTTGGCCCGCAGGAAGGTCACGTCCTCGATGCGCTTGACCGTGCGCGAGTTCATGTCGGCACTGAACTCGGCATCACGGAACACGGTGAAGCCTTCCTTGAGCGACAGCTGGAACCAGTCGCGGCAGGTTACCCGGTTGCCCGACCAATTGTGGAAATACTCATGGGCGACCACCGACTCCACCCGCTGGAAGGCCATGTCGGTCGCGGTATCCGGGTGCGCCAGCACACAGCTGGAGTTGAAGATATTGAGCCCCTTGTTCTCCATGGCGCCCATATTGAAGTCGTTGACCGCGACGATCATGAAGATATCCAGATCGTACTCGCGGCCATAGACTTCCTCGTCCCAGCGCATGGAGCGTTTCAGACTGTCCATGGCGTGACCGCACTGCTCGCGGTTTTCCGGCTCGACGTAGATACGCAGATCAATCTCGCGCCCGCTCAGGGTGGTGTAGCTGTCCTGAATCAGGCACAGATCACCGGCCACCAGCGCAAACAGATAGGCCGGTTTCGGGAAGGGGTCTTCCCAGGTCGCCCAGTGCCGCCCGCCTTCGTGGTCGCCACTGGCAATCAGGTTGCCGTTGGACAGCAGGATCGGATAATCGCCCTTGTCCGCCATCACCGTTGTGGTAAAGCGGCTCATGACATCCGGGCGGTCCAGATAATAGGTAATCTTGCGAAAGCCCTCGGCCTCACACTGGGTACAGAACATGCCCCCGGATTTGTACAACCCCTCCAGCGCCGTGTTGTTCTGCGGCTCGATGCGGGTAGTGATGGCCAGCTCGAACTCGGCTGTTTGCGGATGCAGGGTCAGGCTGCTTTCATCCACCTGATAGGCAGATGCTGCCGCAGCCTGATCATCAAAAGCCACGCTGACCAGCTGCAACTCCTGTCCATGCAAAACCAGCGGCGGCAACTCGCCCTGCCCCGCATTGCGGCGCATCAACAGGCGGCTGTGCACCAGCGCATGATCCTCGAACAGCTCGAAGGTCAGATGAGTCTCGTCGATCCAGTACTCTGGCTGCTGGTAATCCTTGAGGTAAATCGTCAGGGGTTGTTCGGTACGCATGGGGGCTCCCTCAGGACACACTGAACGCCATAGTGTAGGCGGTATATTTGCGAATATTGATGACGGCAGTATCCAGTAACAGATATTGACCCTTGATCCCCAGCAGGGTGCCCTCCAGCACCGGCTCCTTGTCCAGGTTGGCCGACTTGGGCTTGGCGCTGTATTCCAGTACCGGGTAGCTGATCTCCTGCACCTGGGCATCGGTCAGCGGCTGGATCGCCTGCAGACCAAAACGCCCCTGCAGCTCCTGCAGACCCGCCTGGGCACCGTCCAGCAGACGGTCACGCTCAATCAGCAGATCCATCGGTTCCGGCTCACCCTTGAGCAGCTCGCGCCAGTTGGTCTTGTCTGACACCTGCTGACGCAGCAGGTCTTCCACCAGACCGGATTGCTGACGGGTAGCCACGCGCATGATCGGCAGCGCCTGGCTGGCACCCTGATCGATCCAGCGGGTCGGGATCTGGGTGGCACGGGTAATGCCCACCTTGAGGCCGGAGGAGTTGGCCAGGTAGACGATATGATCGGTCATGCAGAACTGCTCACCCCAGGCCGGCTCACGGCAGGTGCCCTGGTCGTAGTGGCAGCGCTCCGGACTGACGATGCAGATATCGCACTGCGCCAGCTTCTTCATGCAGGGGAAACAGAAACCCTGGCTATAACTCTTCTTGGTGAGCCGGTTGCAATGGGTGCAATGGATCGGCCCCAGCGCTTCCAGCCGAATGGTCCGGCCCAGCAGGTCATTCAGGGGGAGCTGTTGATCACCAAGGGGTAATGCGTACTGGACGGGCTCGCCCAGGGTACCGAGCATCTTGCGGATACTGCCCTCGCCGCTGACCAGCGCCATCAGTGCAGGGTGCCTTTGGCTTCGGAGAACAGGGATTCGTCCAGGTTGGCGGGTGCTTTGGCCATGTTCTTGCAGGTCTGGCCGATGTAGCCGGTGCGCTGCTCCTCGGGCAGGTTGTCCATTTCCCAGGCGATGATTGCCTGCAGACACAACTCTTTCTGCTCCTGGGTCAGCTTGCGGCCATCGGCCCACTTGCCCAACTCCACCGCCTGTTTCAGGCTTTCATACACCTCGGGGGAGATGTTGCGCAGCATATCGATAAAGGTGTTCATGAAAACTCCGGTAGTAGATCAAATGTAGTGCAAACCATGACTTTGGCGTGGTCGTCCCGATGGATTGCCGCGTCGCTGCGCTCCTCGCAATGACGGGAGTGGAGCGACGCTACTCGGCACCAGTCCTCACCCCCAACGTCATTGCGAGCCCGTCAGGGCGTGGCAATCCATCGGGCAGTGACTCCAGGCCGATGGATTGCCGCGTCGCTACGCTCCTCGCAATGACGGGAGTGGAGCGACGCTACTCGGCACCAGTCCTCACCCCCAACGTCATTGCGAGCCCGTCAGGGCGTGGCAATCCAT
>JAAYHO010000293.1 GCA_012735335.1 Gammaproteobacteria bacterium | reverse complement strand
GTGGATCTGCTGCTCGCCACCCCTGGCCCGACGCTCGCCGTAGGTCAGGTTGCGGCGCACCGACAGGTGCGGGAACAGGCTGGCTTCCTGAAATATATAGCCGATGGCGCGCTTGTGCGGCGGCACGAAGTGCCGGGCGTCCTGCCATACCTCACCGCCGACGACGATCTCGCCGGGCAGCCGTTGCAACCCGGCAATGCATCGCAGCACCGAGGTCTTGCCGCAGCCGGAGGGGCCGAACAGCGCGGCCACCCCGTGGGTGGGCACCTGAAAGTCGACATCCAGGCTGAAGGAGCCAAGCTTGCCGTTCAGCCGTACATCAATGGTCTGTTGCTGATCGATGCTGCTCATCTACCAGATCCTGCGGCCGGAACGCCGCGCCAGCAGGGACATGGCCAGAATGACCGCAAAGGAGAACACCAGCATGCCCGCCGAGAGGATATGCGCCTCGCGCCAGCGCAGGGTTTCAACGAAGTCGTAGATGGCAATCGACAGCACCTTGGTCTCGCCGGGAATGCTGCCGCCGACCATGAGAATCACCCCGAACTCGCCCACCGTATTGGCAAAACCCAGCACCGCGCCGGTAAGAAAGCCCGGCTTGGCCAGCGGGATGGCCACGGTAAGGAAGCGGTCAATGGGTGAGGCGCGCAAAGTAGCAGCCACTTCCAGCGGCCGAGGCCCCATGGCCTCGAAGGCATTGCGGATCGGCTGCACCACAAAGGGCATGGAGTAGAGCACCGAGCCGAACACCAGTCCCTCGAAGGTGAAGGCAAAGGTGCGCACGCCGAACCAGCCGCCGAACAGGCCACCCAGCCCATCCGGGCCGAGGGCAATCAACAGGTAGAAGCCGAGTACCGTCGGCGGCAGCACCAGCGGCAGCGCGACGATGGTTGCCACCACTTCCTTGAAACGCGAGTGCGAATACGCCAGCCACCAGGCAATCGGCGTGCCCACGATCAACAGCAGAATCGTGGTCAGTACCGCCAGTTCCAGCGTCAGCCGGATCGGCTGCCACAACTCTGCTGTCAGCATGCACACCTCATGTCGGGGGTTCAGCGATCCAGCGCGTAACCGTATTGCTCGATAATAGCGCCGGCCTCGTCACCCTTGAGAAACTCGAGGAAGGCAACGGCCGCCGGGTTGTCGGCCCCCTTGTTCAGCAGCACGGCATCCTGACGGATCGGCTGATACAGCTCCTGGGGGACGACCCAGCGCGAGCCGGCCTCGCTCTGGGAGACCTGACCCAGCGCTACAAAGCCGATCTCGGCGTTACCGGTTGCCACAAACTGGTAGGCCTGACCGATATTCTGGCCCTGGACGAGCTTCGGCTTCAGAGTGTCGTAGATGCCCATGGCAGTCAGGGTTTCCACAGCGGCCTGGCCGTAGGGAGCGGTTTCCGGGTTAGCAATGGCCAGTCTGGTGAAATCACCGGACTTCAGGGTCTCGGCCCCGGTCACCTTGCCCTCTTCTACCGAGTAGAGCACCAACTGGCCGATGGCATAGGTGAACACGGTGCCATCAACGCCATGCTTCTCATCCACAGCCAGGGTCGGACGCTGATCATCCGCCGCCAGGAATACTTCGAAGGGCGCACCCTGGCTGATCTGGGTATAGAACTGCCCCGTGGCACCGAAAGACAGCACTGCCTCATGTTCGGAGGCCTCGGCAAAGGCAGCGGCAATCTCGCTGGCCGCATCGGTGAAGTTGGCCGCCACCGCCACATGGGTCGAAGCCGCCATGGCCGCAGACGACGCACCGAACAGCACGCAGAAACCCAACGCAGCTGAAACGGCAGAACTCAAAAGACGCATCGCACTATTCCTTGAATGAGGGCGGAACGGATTGATGGTAGGGGGTATGTGAGGGTGCGACAAGCAGTGTGACAGTATGGTGGGTATGATCCTTGTATCCACCTATTTGAACAGGAGACCGAGATGAGTGCTGATCGCTATCAGAAAGGCATGGACAAGTTGAAGGAGCTGACGGTGGCGGATGCCAACAGTCCGACCGGGCACATGGAGGTGGGTGAGAGCTTCAAGGATATTGCGCCGGATCTGACCCGGCTGGTGGTGGAGTTTGCCTTTGGTGATATCTATGCCCGACCGGGGCTGGATAACAAGCAGAAGGTGCTGACCACCATTTCCGCGCTGGTAGCCCAGGGTACGCCGCAGATTGGCATGCATGTGATTACCGGGCTGAATGTGGGGCTGACGGCGGATGAGATTGCCGGATGCATCATGCACCTGATTCCCTACGTGGGCTTCCCCCGGGCGCTGAATGCGCTGAAGGTGGCGCAGGAGGTGTTTGCCGAGCAGGGGGTGAGTATTACACCGCAGGATTGAGATGGTGGAGTGCTGGGAAGGACGAGCACCAGCTCGTCCAGCGGGCTGCGGACGGCCTCGTCATCGAGCTGGTGCTCGACGTTCCCAGGGGCTGTGTACTCGATGGAGTGCCGGGTTCCATCCCGGCAACTGGGGTTTGCCGATGACTCGCCGGGAGGGACGAGCACCAGCTCGTCCAGCGGGCTGCGGGCGGCCTCGTCATCGAGCTGGTGCTCGACGTTCCCAGGAGGGGTCAGCCCGGGAACAGCAGTGGGTTGGGGCCGCTGCGGCCGAAGCCTTCCTGTTCCATTTCCGCGTCCAGCGCCAGTGAGGCGAGGTCGTCGGCGACCACGTCCTGTTCCTTGGCCTTGTCCAGGTAGATGACTTTCAGGTAGCTGTTGCAGTCGCCGCAGCTTTCCGCCTTGAGCGGCGCTTCGCGGGTTTCCAGTGACCAGTATTCCAGCTTCTCGCTCTGCTCGCAGTTGCTGCACTTGATGCGCACCATATGCCAGCGGCTTTCACACAGACCGCAGTGCAGGTAACGCAGACCGGCCTGATCACCACCCAGTACCACGCTGGCGGTGGGCGCACTGGCGCACACCGGGCAGAACTGGCGCTGTTCACCCAGTTCGGCCACCGCTTCGAACGGCAGACGTGCGGCCAGTTGCGTCCAGTACAGCGACAAGGCGCTCCACAACAACAGCGCACGACCACTGCCGACCTCGGCAAAGTTGCCGGCCAGCAGGTAACCGGCCCACTGCTCCAGCTGTGCGGCACTGCTGCCCTGCAGCTCGTCGAGTACCGCCAAGGTCTCGGGGTTGGCCCCGGGGCGCAGCTTGTCGATCAGCAGCCCCAGCGCCTGCTGCCAGTAGGCATCCCGTTGCAGCTGGTTCCAGGCCAGCGGGGCCTGACCGTCGATCAGCTCGATCCGGGCGTTGGCCGTATCCGGCAGGGGCAGTTCATCAATGACCTGCTGCTGGGCAACGACCAGTGCAGCAGTGAACTGCAGGTAGTCCGCCATGACATGCTCTTGGGCCAGGACCCCGAGCCGCTCGGCCCGGGCCTGATAGTGCTGGTTGAGCTGGGGCAGCAGCAGCGGGGCGATGTGTTTCACACCACCGGTAGGCTCCTGCACCGGTACCAGTTTGATACTGCTCATGGGCGTTCCTTTCTGGCGCTGTCACCGGTGACCTGGCGATACCAGCGTGGGTGGTGGGTACGCGCCCATTTGCGGCTGACATAGCCGGTGGACATGCTGTCGACCGAGCCCTTGACCCAGAACGCCAGGTAGATGTGGCCGATGATCAGCAGCATCAGCAGTACCCCGGCCAGGGCATGGACGAACAGACCGATGCGGATGGTCGGGATCGAGAACAACGGTGCGAAGTACGGCCGCCAGATCACCACGCCGCTGATCAGCAACAGCGTGATCAGCCCCATGATGCCCCAGAACAGCAGCTTCTGACCGGCGTTGTACTTGCCCGTATCCAGCTCGTCGGAGTGCTCACCCTTGATCACGCTGCACAGGTTGGCAAACCACTTGCCGTCGCCCTTCTCCGGCAGGTTGTAGCTGACCAGACGCAGGAACATGTAGACCAGGAAGACGAAGATCGCCACACCCAGAAAGGGGTGCAGGATGCGCGCCAGCTGTGGCCCACCGAGCAGGTTGTTCAGCCAGTTCAGCGACGGGAAGAACCAGGACAGCCCGGACATGGCGACAAAGAAGAAGCAGATCACCATCAACCAGTGACTGATACGCACCGTATAGGGTGTACGCAGAAGTCCGTTGCGCTTGCTCATGCCTGCTTCTCCTCATCCTGTTCTTTGTCATCTTCGTCATCCAGGGTCTGGGGACCCATGCCCACGTAGTGGAACAGGGTGCCAGCCAGGGTGGCGAAGAAGGCGACGGCGGCGACCGGCTTGAGCCAGCCCTTCCAGCCGTAGATGGCGCTGCTGATGCGCGGGTCGGTCGGCAGCTTGTGGTACAGCTCCGGCTTGTCCGCATGCTGCAGGACATAGACCACGTGGGTGCCACCCACGCCCGCCGGGTCGTAGATACCGGCACCGGCAAAACCGCGGCCCTTGAGTTCCTCGACCCGCTCGGCACCGTAGTCGAGCATGTCCTTCTTGCTGCCGAAGCGGATGGCCCCGGTGGGGCAGGTCTTGACGCAGGCCGGCTCCTGGCCGACGGATACGCGGTCGACACACAGGGTGCACTTGTAGGCCTTGTTGTCCTGCTTGCTGATGCGCGGTACGTCGAACGGGCAACCGGCGATGCAGTAGCCGCAACCGATACAGTGCTCGGAGTTGAAGTCGACGATGCCGTTGGCGTACTGCACGATGGCCCCCGGCTGCGGACAGGCAGTCAGACAGCCCGGCTCGGCGCAGTGCATGCAGCCGTCCTTGCGGATCAGCCATTCGAGCTTGCCCGACTCATCGTTTTCATACTCGTCGAAGCGCATCAGCGTCCAGGTGTCAGGGGACAGGTCCCGGGGGTTGTCGTAGACACCGAAGTTCTCGCCGACTTCGTCGCGCAGGTCGTTCCACTCACCGCAGGCCACCTGACAGGCCTTGCAGCCGATGCAGGTGGTCACGTCGATCAGCTTGGCCACTTCCACCTGCTTGTCCCGCACCTGGGGTGCGGGGGTCAGGGAGTTGGTCGCGGAGCGCCTGATGATATCCTGAGATTGCATTGACATATGTTCGCTCCGTTACGCCTTTTCAACGTTGACCAGAAAGGCCTTGTACTCGGGGGTGTTGCTGTTGGCATCACCTACGCCCGGGCTCAGGGTGTTGGCCAGAAAGCCCTTCTTGGTAGCACCTTCATAGCCCCAGTGGCAGGGAATACCGATCTGGTGAACGGTGTCACCATCCACGGTCAACGCGGAAATACGCTTGGTCACCACTGCCTTGCCGCGGATATAGCCCCGTTTGCTGCTGACCTTGACCGTGTCCCCGGCGACGATGCCCTTCTCCTTGGCCAGGGTTTCACCGATCTCGATGAACTGCTCGGGCTGGACGATGGCGTTGAGCTTGGAGAACTTGGTCCAGTGGCGGAACAACTCGGTAATCGAGTAGGTGGTCGCCACATAGGGGAACTCCTCGCGCTTGCCGACCCGCTTGGCGTCGTCATCCAGCAGACGCATGGTCGGGTTGTAGGTCACCGCCGGGTGCAGCGGGTTGCTGGCCAGGGGGGACTCAAGCGGCTCGTAGTGCTCCGGGAAGGGGCCTTCGTTGATATTGCCACCGGCAAACAGGCGGCCCACGCCCTCGGGCAGCATGATGAAGGGTCCGGCTTCGCTGCCCGGCGGCAGGGTCAGACCGTAGTCCGGTACGTCGGCACCGACCCAGCGGCTGCCGGTCCACTCCAGAATGCGACGTTTGGGATCCCAGGGCTTGCCCATGGGGTCGGCGGAGGCGCGGTTGTACAGGATGCGGCGGTTCTGCGGCCAGGAGAAGGCCCAGCCCGGGGTGCAGCCATGGCCGGTGTCGGTGTTGTCCCGACGGGCCATCTGGTTGCCCGCTTCGGTCCAGGAGCCGGTGAACACCCAGCAATAGCTGGAGGTAGAGCCGTCGTTGCGCAGCAGCGAGAAGTCTTCCAGCAGCTCGCCCTTCTTCGCCAGCAGCTTGCCATCGGCATCATGCAGATCCTGCAGGGCATAGCCGTTGGCGCGCTTGGCCACCTCTTCCGGCTGCGGATCCAGCGGGTTGGCGAACTTCCAGTTCATGTTGAGGATCGGCTCGGGGCAGACGCCCCCTTCCTTCTCGTACAGCTCGCGCACGGCCATGAAGATATGGCCGAGGATCTTGCCATCGTGCCAGGCTTCACCCGGCGGCTCGGCACCGGCGAAGTGCCACTGCAGCCAGCGGCCGGAGTTGACGATGGCGCCATTCTCTTCAGCAAAGCAGGACGAGGGCAGACGGAATACTTCGGTCTGGATGCTGGCGGTGTCCACGTCGTTGAACTCGCCGTGGTTCTGCCAGAAGGTCGAGGTCTCGGTGGGCAGCGGGTCGATGACCACCATCCACTTGAGGTTGGACATGGCGGCGATGCCCTTGTTCTTGTCGGGCATGGCAGCAATCGGGTTGAAGCCCTGAACGATATAGCCGTTGACCTTACCTTCGCGCATGCGGTCGGTCATGCTCAGCATGTCGTATTCCTGGTCCCACTTGGGCAACCAGTCAAAGCCCCAGTCGTTCTCGGCGGTGGCCTTGTCGCCCCACAGATCCTTCATCAGACTGACGAAGAAGCTGGGGGTGTTCTTGTAGTAGTTGACCTGTCCGGCCTGCAATGCTGCCGGTGTGGTCTGTTCCAGATAGGTTTCCAGCGTGGTCTGCTGATCGGTCGGCAGGTTCATGTAGCCCGGCAGACGGATCGACAGCAAGCCCAGATCGGTATAACCCTGAATATTGGAGTGACCGCGCAGGGCGTTGATGCCGCCGCCGGCCATGCCGATGTTACCCAGCAGCAGCTGGACCATGGCCGCACCACGGATCATCTGTGCGCCGCTGGTGTGCTGGGTCCAGCCCAGGGCGTAGAGGAAGGTCGCGGTCTTGTCGGATACGCTGGTCTCGCCGAGGATGCGGCAGATCTCCAGGAAGTCCTCCTTGGGCGTACCGCAGATGCGCGTGACCATCTCCGGGGTGTAGCGGCTGACGTGCTGCTTGAGCAGTTGGAACACACTGCGCGGGTGCTGCAGGGTCAGGTCCTTGCGGGCATGGCCGTTCTCGTCCAGCTCGTAGCCCCAGCTGGTCTTGTCGTACTTGCGGGTGGCTTCGTCGTAACCACTGAACATGCCTTCGTCGAAACGGTAGTCCTCATGCACGATCAGGCTGGCGTTGGTGTAATGCTTGACGTACTCATGGTGGATCTTGTCGTTGCTCAGCAGGTAGTTGACCACACCCATGAGGAAGGCGATGTCGGAACCGGCGCGGATCGGCGAATACATGTCGGCGACCGCCGCACTGCGGTTGAAGCGCGGGTCGACCACGATCACCTTGGCGCCATTGCGCACCTTGGCCTCGACCACCCACTTGAAGCCGACCGGGTGAGCTTCGGCCGGGTTGCCACCCATGATCAGCACCACGTTGGCGTTCTTGATATCGACCCAGTTGTTGGTCATGGCACCGCGACCGAAGCTCGGCGCCAGCGCCGATACCGTCGGGCCGTGACACAAGCGGGCCTGGCAGTCCATACCGAGGATGCCCAGCGCGCGGCTGAAGTAGAAGTCGAGGATGCCGGTCTCGTTGGAGGCGGCGGAGGAAGCCAGCATACCGGTGGACAGCCAGCGGTTGACCGTGGTGCCCTGCTCGTTCTTCTCGATGAAGTTGGCGTCGCGGTCGTCCTTGATCAGCCGGGCGATACGCTTGACCGCGTCTTCCCAGCTGATGCGCTGCCACTTGTCCGAACCGGGGGCGCGGTACTCGGGGTACTGCAGGCGGTGGTCACTGTGGATATAGTCGATCAGGCCCGCGCCCTTGGGGCACAGCGAGCCGCGGCTGACCGGGTGATCCGGATCGCCCTCGATATGGAAGATACGCTCCTTGGCGTTCTTCGCCCCATCCCCCAGGCTGTACATGAGTACACCACAGCCTACCGAGCAGTAGGTGCAGTTGTTGCGGGTTTCCTTGGCGCGCAGCAGCTTGTACTGACGCGTTTGGGCCGCCTGGGCAACACTCGGGGCAAAGCCCAGGGTGGCAGCGCTGGCGGTAGCGACACCGGCAGCACATAGTTTGATGAACTGCCTTCTGCCAAGTTCCATTGGTATCTCCTCATCCGGCGCAATACTGCGCTTGGGTCATTCGTTCCGGCTTCGTAATGGCCGGATACAATTCAGGCATCTGTGTATTACCCCCGCTTTACTGGCACGGCACCAGCGGCAGGGTTGTATTTATAAATTGTCCGGACCGGGGCTGTAGACCCGGGGTGCGTCGCGGTGCGGCGCGTGAATCAGATTCAGGTTATGGCCCCGGGCCCAGTCCACCGTCAGTGTGGTCGGTGCCGACAGGCTCACCAGGGTGCCGATACCGGCACGTACCGCCTTGTGCAACAGCTCCAGCCCGCAGCGGCTGGTAACCACGGCAAAGCCGCCACGGGTGTCATGCCGACCGCGCAACAGCGCGCCGATCAGCTTGTCCAGCGCGTTGTGCCGACCGATATCCTCGCGGCACAGCAGCAGCTCCCCACTGGCATCGACAAAGGCTGCGGCATGCATGCCGCCACTGTGGCGGGCCAGTTGCTGGGCAGCATTGATGCGTTGACGCAGCTGTTGCAGATGGGCGGCGGGCGGCAGGGTCGAGGGTACCAGCGGCGTCAGTTGCGGCAACGCCAGCTCGATGGCATCCACGCCACACAGGCCGCAGCCGCTGCTGCCAGCCAGCTGGCGGCGATGTTGTTTGAGATTCCAGAAGCTGCGACTGCTGATGGTCAGCTCCGCATGCCAGGCACCACCCTGCCCCTGTTGCAGTTCGAGGTCGTAGAGGTCTTCAACCCGACCGAGGATGCCGTTGGTGAGACTGAAGCCCACCACGAAGTCTTCCAGATCATGGGGCGAGACCATCATCACCGCCTGATTGAGGCCGTTGTAGCTGATGCTCAGGGCGGTTTCGGTAGCCAGTGCCACTGGCTGCGCAGACGTGTCGGTACCCAGCTCGGCGTAGCTGTAGGTCAGATAGGTGTGCTCCGCGCTGGGTTCCAACGCATGACTCCCCAATAACTCGGCCTGGCCAGACATCTACCAGTTCCCCCACCGTGTGACCATTTGTCTCATCCTGGACAGTTTAAGCCTGCCCCTGTCAAATAGCTAACGACTAAAGTCTAGTAGCCGCTTCGCTGGCAGGCCAATGCAGCCTGGCTCAAGCCAGCAATTCGGAGAAGGGATAGAAGTTCAGCAGATCCCCCGGCTGACAGGTGCTGCCCTCCGGCAACTCCAGCAGACCATCGGCCCAGGCCGCGCTGCTGAGAATGCCCGAGCACTGGTTGTCGTACAGCTGCGCCCGGCCATGGCGCCAGCCCACCCGCAGAAACTCCCGACGGCTGCCGGCCTGGCTGATGGCAAAGTCCACCGGTACCGGAAAACACAGCGGCGCCACGTCGCGCATGCCCATGCGCCGCAGGATCCACGGCCGCGCCAGGATTGTCATGGTCACCAGGGTCGACACCGGGTTGCCCGGCAGACCGATGAAGGACATGCCCCGGTAACGGCCGAAGGTCATCGGCTTGCCCGGTTTGAGTGCCAGGCGCCAGAAGTTGACCTCGCCCTCCTCGCGCAGCAGCTGCCCCAGGTAGTCCGCTTCACCCACGGAAACCCCGCCGGAGCTGAGCAGCAGGTCGATATCCTCCAGTGCCGCCAGCTGCTGGCGGATCTGCTGCGGATCATCCGGCAGGCAGCCTGCGTCCAGCACCTCGCAACCCATGCGCCGCAGCCAGTGGATCATCAGTGCGCGATTGCTGTTGTAGATCTGCCCCGGTTGCAGGGGCTGACCCGGCTCGACCAGCTCATCGCCGGTGGACAGCACCGCCACCCGCAGCGGGCGGTGCACCTGCAACTGGGTAACACCCAGTGATGCGGCCTGGGCCAGCTCCACCGGCCCCAACCGCACCCCGGCCTCCAGCTTGAGCTGCCCGGGCTGAGCCTCCTCCCCTGCCGGACGCACGAAGCGCCCGGCGGGTATTGCCTGAGCAAACAGCACCCGCCCCTCGGCATCCAGCTGCACGTTTTCCTGCATTTCCACCGCATCGGCACCCTCGGGCAGCGGTGCTCCGGTGAAGATCCGCGCACAGCTGCCCGGCTGCAACGCCGCTGGCATCTGTCCGGCAAACACCTTCTGGCTGACCGGCAACGGCTGGCCCGGCACCACCTCGGCGCTGCGCACCGCATAGCCGTCCATGGCGCTGTTGGGCCAGGGCGGCAGAGTCTGCTCGGCGATCAGTGGACTGGCCAGAATACGTCCCAGTGCGGCCTCGGCGGCCAACGTCTCGACCGGCGTCGGGCCAAGCTGGTCGGCCTGCTGCAGCAATCGCTGCAGGGCCTGATCAAGGGGCATCAGCGCCATATCAACCCCGGCTGTCGCAGGCGGCGGTGCGGGTGATGTGCGGCACCATGTTGCAGGGGCCGTGACGGGCATCCAGCTGCTTCTGGATCAGTCCTTCCCAGGCGGTGCGGCAGGCGCCGGTGGAGCCGGGTACGCAGCACACCAGGGTGCGATTGGCCAGACCGGCCAGTGCCCGGGACTGGATGGTGGAGCTGCCGATTTCCTCATACGAGATCTGCCGGAACAGCTCGCCGAAACCCTCGATGCGCCGGTCCAGCAGGCAGGCCACCGCATCCGGGGTGCTGTCGCGGTCGGTAAAACCGGTGCCACCGGTGGTCAGCACCACCTGGATATCGTCACTGGCGATCCACTGGGCTACCTGGGCGCGGATCTGGTACAGGTTGTCCTTGAGGATGACCCGCTCGGCCACCCGGTGGCCGTCTTTTTGTAACTGATCCACCAGATACTGACCGGAGGTATCGGTCTCCAGGGTGCGGGTGTCGCTGATGGTCAGTACCGCTACATTCAGCGGGATGAATTCCTTGCTGGCGTGACTCATGGGTGTTCCTCTTCGGTAAAAGAAAATCGGCTGCCGGGATTCGCGGCGGGGGCGCCGCTCCGACAAAAAACAGGGGGCGCTGCTAGCCTCCACTGGCATTCATGAAGCGCAGGATCTGCACCTCGCCATCGGCACTGAACTCGTGGCGTTCGGGCTTGTACTGCAGGGCATTGCGTACCGCATCGATCAGCGGCTGATCATCCAGCGGATGACGGCGCAGCAGGGCGCGCATATCCAGGTCGTGCTCGTTGCCCAGGCACAGCAGCAGCCGCCCTTCCGAGGTCAGGCGTACCCGGTTGCAGCTGCTGCAGAAGTTGTTGCTGTGCGGGGAGATGAAGCCGACGCGGGTCTGCGGGTGCTCTTCCAGCCGCACATAGCGCGCCGGCCCGCCGGTGGTTTCGACACTGGGGGCCAGCCGGTAGCGCTGCTCCAGCAGACTCTGGATCTGATCACTGCGAAACAGTGCCTGCTCACGGCTGCGCCCCACATGGCCCAGCGGCATCTCTTCGATAAAGGTGATGTCCAGCCCGCGCTGGATGGCAAACTCGGTCAGCCGCTGGATCTCGTCATCATTGCGCCCGCGGATGATCACGCTGTTGATCTTCACCGAGGCAAAACCCGCCTGCTGCGCCGCGTCTATCCCCGCCAGCACCTGCTGCAGATCACCGACCCGAGTCATGGCGCGGAAGCGTTCGGCGTCCAGGGTGTCCAGACTGATGTTCAGCCGCCGGACCCCGGCCTCGGCCAGCCCCCGGGCATGGCGGGTCAGTTGCGAGCCGTTGGTGGTCATCACCAGCTCATCCAGTCCGGGCAGCGTGCTGATCTGCGCGCACAGTTCGACGATGCCCTTGCGTACCAGCGGCTCGCCACCGGTCAGACGGATCTTGCGCACCCCATTGGCAACGAACAGCTGGGCGCTGCGGTAGATTTCTTCCAGCGTCAGCACCTGCTGGCGCGGCAGAAAGGTCATGTCTTCGGCCATGCAGTAGATACAGCGAAAGTCACAGCGATCGGTGACCGATATCCGCACGTAGTCTATCTGGCGGCCAAAGCCATCGACCCAGGTGGAGGCCATACTTCTCTGACTCCCGAAAGCAGTTGTGGCCGCAGTGTACAATATTTGCCACCGTTCTGAGTCAGACTCGGCTGTGACATCCTGCTCCGGATTGCAAACACATCCGTTTATGACACACTACCTGCTCTGTCCTGCACTCTGCCCGCTGTAGCGGGATCACTCTTGAAACAGGCTGCACCACATGTCCGGCATACCCCATCCCTCCCCCCTGGCAGACTGCAGTATCCTGCTGCTGGCCGGTGGTCGCGGGCAGCGCATGGGCGGCCGGGACAAGGGTTGGGTCAACTGGCAGGGGCGGGCGCTGATCGAACATGTGCATGCCGTGGTACGCCCCCTGACGGATGACCTGATCATCTCCTGCAATCGCAATCAAGCACGCTACGCAGCGCTGGCTGACCAGTTGATCAGCGACCCGGTGGCGGATTTTCCCGGCCCCTTGATCGGGATCATTGAAGCGCTCAGGGTGGCCCGGCATCCTTGGCTGCTGGTACTGCCCTGCGATGCGCCACTGGTGGACCGCGAGCTGCTGCAGCAGCTGCATGGGCAGGCCGGTGCCCGACCGGTGATGCTGCGCCGGGACGGTTACTGGGAACCGCTGTTCAGCCTGATCCCGACCACCCTGCTGCCCGCCCTGCAGGCACAATGGCAGGCCGGACAACGCAGTCCGCAGCGGGCCCTGCTGGAGCATCAGCCGCTGGCACTGGAATGCCCGGCCGACGACCGGCGGCTGAGCAACTTCAACGAGCTGGCGATGCTGACCCAGCCCTCATCATAGGAGCCTTCATGCTTACCCATCTGGATAATCAGGGCCGCGCCAATATGGTCGATGTGACCGCCAAGGCGGTCACCGAACGTCAGGCCAGCGCCCAGGCGCTGGTACAGATGCGCGCCGAGACCCTGAGCATGATTCAGGACGGTGGTCACCCCAAGGGCGATGTCTTCGCCGTGGCCCGCATAGCCGGCATTCAGGCCGCCAAACGTACCCATGAGCTGATTCCACTGTGCCACCCGCTGCTGCTGACCAGCATCAAGGTGCAGCTCGAAGCCCTGCCGCCGGAGCATGTGCGCATCACCGCCACCTGCAAGCTGGCCGGTCAGACCGGCGTGGAAATGGAGGCGCTGACCGCCGCCTCGGTCGCCGCCCTGACCCTGTACGACATGTGCAAGGCGGTGGACAAGGACATGCAGATCCAGCAGGTCCACCTGCTGGAAAAGCTCGGCGGCAAATCCGGCCATTACCTGCGTAACGCAGACGCACAGGAGCAATCATGATCACCGTATTGTTTTTTGCCCGTTACAAGGAAGAGCTGCAGACCGACCGGCTGCAACTGCCCTGGCAGGATGGCTGGCAGACCGTGGGCGATATCCGCACCCACCTGACCCAGCGCGGCGAAGCCTGGACAGTGCTGGAGGACAGCACCCTGATGTGTGCGCTGAACGAGGAAATGTGCAGCCTGGACAGCCCGGTGCAGTCCGGCGATGAGGTGGTGTTCTTCCCACTGGTAACAGGAGGCTGAGGGTGATTCAGGTTCAGGTACAGGAACAGCTGTTCGATCCCGGCGCACTGCTGCACGGGGTGCATGGTGCCAACCCGGCGATTGGCGCAACGGTCTGCTTTACCGGCTACATGCGTGACTTCAACCAGGATCAGCAGGTGCAGGGGCTGTTTCTCGAACACTTCCCCGGCATGACCGAGAAGTCCCTGCGGGCGATTGCCGAGCAGGCCTGCCAGCGCTGGCCGCTGCAGGCAGTACACATACTGCACCGGGTCGGCCAGCTGACCCCGAGCGAGCCGATCGTGTTTGTCGGCACCGCCAGCGCCCACCGTGGTGACGCCTTCGCTGCCTGCGAGTTCATCATGGACTACCTGAAGACCCGTGCGCCCTTCTGGAAGAAGGAATTCACCGCCACCGGCAGCTACTGGGTGGATGGCCGCAGCAGCGATCAGCAGGCCGCTGAGCGTTGGAACACCGACAAGGAGCGCCCATGAGTTCGGTATGTGAACAGCCCGGCCTCAACAGCATCGAGCAGGCCATCGCCGCGCTGACCGAGCTGCTGCAGCGCCCGGTCGAGTCCCACAGCGTGGCGCTCACCGAGGCCAGCGGGCTGGTGCTTGCCGAGGACCTGCACGCCCGGCTCGACGTGCCCCGCTGGGACAACAGCGCGATGGACGGCTACGCCCTGAACAGTGCCGACCTGGCCCGAACCAGTCGCCTGCCGCTGGCCGGTTGCCAGGCGGCAGGGGATACCCTGCAGACGCTGCCGCCGGGCCATTGCCTGCAGATCTTCACCGGTGCCCCGGTGCCTACCGGGGCCGATACCGTGGTACCCCAGGAGAATTGCCTGCGCCAGGCTGACGCAGTGGAATTCGGCCAGGTCGAGGCCGGGCAGAATATCCGCCGTCAGGGCGAGGAAACCCGCAGCGGCGCTCTGCTGCTGGCCAGCGGCACCCGCCTGCGGGCACAGGAAATCGGTCTGCTGGCCAGTCAGGGCTTTGCCCGGGTACCGGTCTGTCGGCCACTGCGCATCGGCATCATCAGCAGCGGCAACGAGCTCTGCGCTCCCGGCAGCGAACTGCAGGGCAGCCAGATCTACGATACCAACCGCTACCTGCTGGCCAGCCTGCTGCAGGGCTGGGGCTTTAGCGTGACCCAGTACCCGCATCTGCGCGACAACCTGGACGACACCCTGCAACTGTTCGACCGCGCCAGCCAGGAGCAGGATCTGCTGATCAGCAGCGGCGGCGTCTCGGTCGGCGAGGCGGATCACCTGAAAACCGCCGTACAGCAACTGGGCCAGCTGAACCTGTGGCGGGTCGCCATTCAGCCGGGCAAGCCGCTGGCCTTCGGCAGTATCGGCAGCACGCCCTGGATCGGTCTGCCCGGCAACCCGGCGGCCAGTCTGGTCACCGCGCTGATCATTGCCCGCCCGGCATTGCTCGCCGCCCAGGGCCAGACCGTTACTACGCCGCAGCTGCTGCGGGTACAGGCCAGCTTCAGCCGCAGCAAGCCCAGACTGCGCACCCAGTATCTGCAGGCCCGGTTGGAGATCGAACAGGGCAGACTGCAGGTCCAGCTGCACCCACAGCAGAGTTCCGCCATGCTGGCCAACTGCAGCTGGGCGGACGGTCTGGTGGTGATTCCGGCACAGCACAGCGTGCAGCCCGGCGACATACTGGGCTACATTCCCTACAGCGCTCTGCTGTAAGCTGAAAACATTGATCTGGATCAATTTTTTGTTGCTGCGGCGCGATGCCACCTATCGCCTTTGTGCCGCAGCTACTAACATGACTGGTCTGTGATGACGTTCCTGTAATGCCCGCTAAGCACTTGTTAAATAAAGTCATTATCAAAAGTGACTGGCACTGATGAGGAAGATGCAATGTGGAGCAAGCTGATGAAAGCCTCGGCAACGCTGTTGCTGGGCAGCATGATGTACTCCGGGCTGGCCAGCGCCGCCGGTGATCCCGAAGCAGGCGCCCAGAAGATTACCGTCTGCGTCGCCTGCCACGGCCTCGATGGCAAGGCCACCGCCGATATCTACCCCAATCTGGCCGGCCAGTCCGCCAGCTATCTGGAAACCTCCCTCAAATCCTACCGCGAAGGTCTGCGCGGCGGCGGCATGTCCATGGTCATGACCCCGCAGACCCTCAACCTCAGCGATCAGGATATCGCTGATATTGCTGCCTATTACAGCCAGCAATGACATCCCCCGGCGGTTGCGGATCAGCCGCCCGGCAACATCAAGAGCACCTGTTCAGACATCTGCTGAGGTACTGGCTATAGTCATAAGCGCAGCGCCAGCCCGGTCCCCGTGAGGACCGGCAGCATTGACGTCAGGCCCGATGAATACAGAACGGTTCCAGTCAGCGGCAACAGTTGGCGGAACCTGTGGTGAGGAGATAATTATGGGTATGTGGAAGCTCAAGCGGCGTGACTTCCTGAAAGGCCTGGGGGCCACCAGTGCCGGGGCCATGGTCAGTGGCAAGGTCTGGTCGCTCAACCGGCTGGAGCCGGTCGGCGACACCCTGGCCAGCGAGTATCCCTATCGCAGCTGGGAAGACCTGTACCGCAACGAATGGACCTGGGACAGCGTCGGCCATGCCGCCCACTGCATCAACTGCATGGGTAACTGCGCCTGGAACGTCTATGTCAAGGACGGCATCGTCATCCGCGAGGAGCAGATCGCCAAGTATCCCCAGGTCAACCCCAACGTCCCGGATGCCAACCCCCGTGGTTGCCAGAAGGGCGCCATCCACTCCACTGCCATGTACGAAGCCGACCGCCTACGTTACCCGCTCAAGCGCGCCGGTGAGCGCGGCGAGGGCAAGTGGCAGCGTATTTCCTGGGATCAGGCCACCGAAGAAATCGCCGACAAGGTGATTGATATCTTCGAGAAATACGGCCCCGGCAAGCTCAAGACCCACCAGGGCTCAGGCAACCAGACCATGGTCCGCCAGTCCGGCGGTCAGCGTTTTGCCTCGCTGGTCGGCGGTATCCAGCTGGACGGCTTCACCGTGGTCGGCGACCTGCTCACCGGTGCCCATCTGGCCTATGGTACGCCGCTGGAAAGCTTTACCTCGGATGGCTGGTTCGACGCCGACTACATCCTGCTCGGCATGATCAACCCCAACGCCACGCGGATTCCCGACGCGCACTACATCTGGGAAGCCAAGTACAACGGCGCACGGATCACCAGCACCTCGCCGGACTACAACCCCAGCGCCATCCACACCGACCTGTGGATGCCGATCAACCAAGGCACCGACCCCTTCTTCGCCATGTCGCTGGTCAACGTCATTCTTGAGGAAAAGCTCTATCAGCCGGACTTCATGAAGGAACAGACCGACCTGCCGATGCTGGTGCGAGTGGACAACAAGAAGCTGCTGCGCGAGTCCGATCTGGTCGAAGGCGGCAGCGACGAGGTGTTCTACCACTGGGACCTGAACAGCCAGCAGGCGGTCAAGGCCAAGGGCTCCATGGGCAGCGAGGAGAAGACCATCAGGCTCGACGGTGTCGATCCGGCGCTGGAAGGCCAGTTCACCGTTGACGGTATCAAGGTCACCACGGTGTTCGAGCAGGTCAAGCTCGAGGCCGCCAGGTTCAAGCCCGAGAACACCTTCAAGACCACCAATATCCACCCGGATGTGGTGCGTCAGGAAGCCCGGCACATGGCCAAGGCGAAAAAAGCCATCGTCATGCTCGGCTATATCACCTCCAGCTATTCCAACTGCCTGTACACCTGCTGGAGCTATGCACTGGCGCTGGCACTGACCGGCCATGGCGGCCGCACCGGCGGTCTGGATACCTCCTGGGTAGCCTGGAATCATCCGCTGTGGACCGAGGTGGCCACCTTCGAGGGCAAGAAGTCCGCGCGCTACGAGCCGGGCGGTCTGGGCGAGTTCCTGCGTGGTGGCATGATGGAAGGGGCGCGCAAGCACTTCGATAATGCCAAGCTGAAAAAGCGTGTGGGCTTCGATCTGGACGAGATGGAAGAGATGATCCAGGAGTCGCTGGACGAGGGCTGGATGCCCTATTACGGCGAAATCAAGGGCATGATCTCGATCGCTGATAACACCTTCCGCCGCAACAAGTTTGCCGACAAGTACCGCGAGGAGCACCTGCGCCAGGCCAGCGAGCTGTTTGCCTGCATCAACGTGCGCATGGACTCCACCGCCGAATGGGCCGACTACGTGCTGCCCGCCGCCAGCCACTATGAGGCATGGGACCTGCGCACCCAGGGCTATCACCGCTTCTGCAACGTGTTCACCCGCTCGGTCGAGCCGGTCGGGGAGTGCAAGCCGGACTGGGATATCCTGGTGCTGCTGACCAAAAAGATTCAGGAGCGCGCCATTGCCCGGGGCATCGGTCCGATTCAGGACGGCGACGTGACCCGGGACCTGCATACCATTCACGACGATTTCACCCGCAACGGTGAACTCGCCACCGAAATGGATGTGGCCCGCTATATCGTCGAGAATTCACCGGAATTCGGTGGCGTGTCGCTGGAAGAGGCAGGCGAGCGCGGCTTCATCGTCATGAACGAGCATGCCGGTGGCAACCAGCCGCTGCTCAAGGACGAACCCTACAACCCCTTCGTCGCCCAGACCGCCGACAAGAAGCCCTATGACACCCTGACCGGGCGGGTGACCTTCTACGTCGACCACCCACGGTTCATGAAGCTCAAGTCCACGGTGCCCACCGCCCGCCTGTACGGTGGCCCGGAAGCGTCGAAATACCCGCTGCACTTCTACTCGCCGCACACCCGCTGGGGCATCCACTCCAACTGGCGCAGCAACAAGTACATGCTGCGCCTGCAGCGCGGTGAGCCGAACATCTATATCAACCCCGAGCTGGCCGCCGAGCGCGGCATCAAGGACGGCGATACCGTCCGCCTGTACAACTCAACCGGTGACTTCTTCGCCCAGGCCAAGTTCTATCCGAGCATTCCCAAGCACTCAATCATGATGGAACACGGCTGGGAGCCGCACCAGTACATCCACCGCAAGCCGATGAACAATGCCATGGCCACCTTCCTGCAACCGCT
The DNA here is from genome assembly GCA_012735335.1 of Gammaproteobacteria bacterium. Lineage (GTDB taxonomy): Bacteria > Pseudomonadota > Gammaproteobacteria > Pseudomonadales > Pseudomonadaceae > Halopseudomonas. The sequence continues at coordinate 5,912 of JAAYHO010000293.1, read as the reverse complement.
GGAACTGGTCGGGGGCTGGGGCCATTTGACCTACAAGTACGCCATGTGGAACGCCAACCAGCTGTTGCACGAATCGAGCTTCGATATCGAGCTGGCCAAGCCCGAAGACATTGCCGATCCGCGGACGGTTTAAGAGGAGATTGCCATGGCTGTCAAACGCCAACTGAGCATGGTGCTGGACCTGAACAAGTGCATCGGCTGCCACACCTGCTCCACCGCCTGCAAGCTGATGTGGACCAACCGCAACGGCCGGGAATTCATGTACTGGAACAACGTGGAGAGCCAGCCCGGTGTCGGTTATCCCCGTGAATACGAACAGATGGGCGGTGGCTTCGATGCCGACGGCGCCCTGCGCCTGGGCCGCCAGCCCAGTCAGGACGACTACGGCATTCCCTGGGAGTACAACTACCAGGAAGCCCTGATGACCGGCACCGACCCCTGGCTGCGGCCCCACGTCAAACCCACCTGGGGTCCCAACTGGGATGAGGACGAGGGTGAGGGCCAGTATCCCAACAGTTACTACTTCTACCTGCCACGGCTGTGCAACCACTGCGCCAACCCGGCCTGTCTGGCGGCCTGCTCGCGCAACGCCATCTACAAGCGCCAGGAGGACGGCATCGTACTGGTCGACCAGGAGCGCTGCCGGGGCTACCGTTACTGCGTCAACGCCTGCCCGTACAAGAAGGTCTACTTCAACGAGGAGATCTCCAAGTCGGAGAAGTGCATCTTCTGCTACCCGCGCATCGAGAAGGGCCTGCCCACCGCCTGCGCCCAGCAGTGCGTCGGCCGCATCCGCTGGATCGGCTACCGCGACGATGAGGAAGGTCCCATCCACCTGCTGGTGGAGAAGTACAAGGTAGCGCTGCCACTGCACGCCGAATGGGGCACCCAGCCCAACGTGTTCTACGTGCCGCCGACCTCGCCGTCGAAATACGACTCCGAGGGCCGCGACACCGGCGAGCAACGCATTCCGCTGGAATACCTGGAAAGCCTGTTCGGCCCGACCACCGGTGAGGCTCTGGCCACCCTGGCCCGGGAGCGTCAGGCCAAGGCCGAAGGCCGGGACAGCGAGCTGATGGACACCCTGATCGGCTTCAAGCACGCCGAGATGTTCAAGCTCAGTTGAGCGGGAGAGATGTCATGACCCAGACCGCCGCCGCCCTGCCCGCCGACAGCGATCGGCTGGCCGCGCGGGAGACCGTCTACCGGCTGGCCGCCGCCCTGTTCGGCTACCCGCTGGAGGAAACCCAGCAGGCCATGGAGGAAGGCCGGGTGCACAGCGCACTGGCCCCCGCCTGGCAGACCCTGACGGGGGAGCGCTGGCCGCTGCTGCCCTCCAGTCCGGATCTGGTCGCCCTGCAGGTCGGTTATACCGATACCTTTCTGCAGGGCCGCCGGGGCCGTCCGCGGGTGCCGCTGCTGGCCAGCGCCCACGAGCATCTGCTCGGCGGCCTGACCCCGGGCAGCTTCCTGCTCAACGTGCAGGCCTTCTACCGCCACTTCGGCCTGCAGGCCGCCCAGGGCGACGAGGGCCACAACGAGGAACCGGACCATCTGGTGGCCATGCTCGAGTTCTGCAGCCTGCTCTGTCATCTGGAGCAGGAGGCGCTGGTCAACGAGCGCGACCCCAGTCCCTATAGACGGGCCCAGCGGGACTTCATCGCCCGCTACCTGCAGCCGCTGCTGTGCGCCACCCGCGAGAGCTTCGGCAAGGCCCGGGAGCAGGGTCTGAACCAGACCCTGGCCCAGCTGATCCAGGTGCTGCCCGACTGGGTAGCGCAGCAGCAGGCCGAACTGGAAGCCCAGGTCGGCCCCTGCCCGCAGCCCAATGCTGCCAACACCGATTCCGCTGCCGATGCGCGTCCGCTGTGGGACTGACCGGCCGACGCCAACGGGGCGCGCTGCCCCTGCAAGGAGATTGACCATGAATCTGCAATCCATACTGCGAAGCTCCCTGGCCCTGGCACTGACCTTCAGCGCCTCGGTCGCGCTGGCCGAGCACCAGGAGGCCAACCCCAACGTGGCCGAGATCAAGCCCGGCGACACCATCAAGGTCGAGCGCATCCCCGGGCAGATCTACCTGCGCAACCAGAACGACCCGGACGACCTGATCTGGTCGCGCCTGCCGGTCTACCGCACCCACCTGCACCCGGCCCCGCCGGTGCACCAGTCGGTCAGCCTGCGCTTTGCCGATGGCGCCATGCGCAGCAAGCACATCTACTTCCAGGTCGCCCGCACCGGCGAGCGCTTCTATGTACGCCTGTACTGGAAGGACCCCAGCGCCAACACTGACAACAGTGTGGATGAGTTCCCCGATGGTGTGGCGGTGCAGTACGCCCTGAATGGCGCGGACACCTCCTACATGATGGGCAGCGGCCCGGAAAAGCCGGTCAACATCTGGTACTGGCGGGCCGACACCAATGCGGTGCAGAACCTCGCCGCCGGGGGCTTCGGCAGTACCACCAGCCTGCCCGAGCAGAGTGTTTCCGGAGACAGCAAGCACCTGATCAAACAGATCGAGCTGGACAGCGAATGGCAGGTAGTCATGTCCCGCCCGCTGGCCCCGGCCGACAAGCACGAGATCGATTTCAGCAAGGGCCCGGTACCGGTATCCTTTGCCGTGTGGCAGGGTGAAGACCATGAGCGCGACGGCAACAAGCGCATCACCCACACCTGGATCATGCTCGATACCAGCGACGGCAATAAAGGCTGACCCGCGTCCGCCCAACAGGAGTAGTCATGTCGGTTTCCCATTTCCACCCCCACGACCCGCTGGCGCTGAAGCCGGAGGACTGTGGTCGCGGCCACGCCTGCCAGTTCTGCCCGCAGGAGCCGGAATGTCGGCTGGACAAGGGCCACCACGAGAAACGCGTGCTTGAATCCCGGCTGGAGCAGATCGGCCAGATCATCATGGTCATGGCCAACAAGGGCGGGGTCGGCAAAAGCACCGTCTCGGCCAACCTGGCTGCCGGACTGGCTGCCCGGGGCTACCGGGTCGGCGTCGCCGATGCGGACATCCACGGCCCCAACCAGAGCCGCTTCTTCGGCTTCGTCGGCGAACGGGTACGCATCAACCAGCAGGGGCTCAGCACCCTGGCCTTCACCCATCCGGCGCTGCAGCAGCCGATCCGGGTCGGCTCGCTGGCCTTCATGATGGAAACCGACGACACCCCGATCGTCTGGCGCGACGCCTACAAGCACGACTTCATGCACCACCTGATCGGCTCCTTCGACTGGGGCCCGCTGGATTTTCTGGTGATCGACATGCCGCCGGGCACCGGCAACGAGCTGATCACCCTGTCGGATCTGCTGGAAGGCCACGACGTCGCCGCCCTGCTCGCCACCACGCCCCAGGAAGTGGCGCTGATGGACAGCCTCAAGGCCATCCGTTTCTGTCAGGAGCGCGGCATGCCGCTGCTCGGTGTGGTGGAGAACATGGCCGGTGTCACCTGCCCGCACTGCGGTGGTGAGTTCCACCTGTTCCCCCGGGCCCATCTGGCCGAGGCACTGGACCAGGCCGGGGTCAGCTCGCTGACCCAGATCCCCCTGTCACCGGCACTGGCCAGCGGCTCCGACCGTGGCCAGCCGATCGTGCTGGCCGAGCCGGACAGCATCGAGGCGCGGGCCTTCATGCCAGCGGTCCAGGCCTGCATCGACCAGGCCCGGGACAGCTTTGCCGCCGCCGCAGCCCATTCATTGCAGAGCCTGCACCAGGGGCAACAGGGCACAGCGGATATCGAGGCCGCGCTGGCGGCTGTACCTGCCGAGCAACGTGATGCCCTGCGCGCCGAACTGAGCAGCCTGCTCGGTCAGGCCCGCCCCGACGACAGCGGCAACCAGCACTGACCGCCAGCGACACTTTCATCTTCGAGGATTCAAACCATGACCCAGGCCCCCAACGCCGAGCGCCGCCAGTTTTTCCGTCAACTGCTCGGTGGCGATGACCAGGCACCCCAGCGCGCGCCCTGGCGTCGGGTACCCGAAGTCGGGGCTGGTGATGGTGATGTGCTCTGGTCCGGCTGGGCCGGAGACGGCGAAGTGTTCGTGGTCGGCGACGAGGGCATGGTGCTGCGCTACACCGGTGCCAGCGACGATAGCAGCCCCCAGTGGCAACGCCAGTCCGTACCCACTCAACTGCCGCTGCACGGCATCTGGGGCAACCGCGCCGACCAGCTGATCGCGGTGGGCTGGATGGGCACCGTACTGCATTTCGACGGCGACCAGTGGCAGCAGCGCCGGGGCGCCATCGTCGATGACAATGGCCGCTTCGCCGCCTGCGTGGAAAACACCCCGCTGTTCGCCATCGACGGCAACGAACAGGGCCAGGCCTGGGCGGTGGGTGACGACGGCCTCATCCTGCACTTCGATGGCAGTGACTGGCATCAGGAAGTCTCCCCGACCCGGGCCAACCTGCGTGCAGTGGCCTGCGCCGCCAACGGCAGGGTCTACGCCGCCGGCGGTGATGGCACCGTGCTGATGCGCGATGTGGATGGCCGCTGGCTGGCGCTGGACTGCCCCTTCGGCTCCGGCTTCCAGGCCCTGCTGCTGACCGGCGAGGACGAGCTGCTGCTGGCCGGTGGGCGCTACTTCGTCGATCCCGGTGGCTTTCGCGGCGAGCTGGTGCGCTACCGTCAGGGCAAGTTCCAGACCCTGACCTTCGACACCCCGATGCCGCGCCTGCGCTCACTCAAGGCCTACAAGGACGGCGTGCTGATGGTCGGCGACCAGGGCCACCTGTTCTACCTCAAGGGCCTGCAGCTCAACCGGCTGGAGAGCAACAGCATCCATGACCTGATGGATATCATCACCCTGCCCACCGGTGAGGCGCTGGCGGTGGGCGACTTCGGCAGCATCATGACCGCCGCAGTCAACTTCACCGCCGCCCTGGCCGCCCCCGCCGCAGCCAGGGAGCAGAGCCGCTGGCAACCCATGATCAGTACCGGCAAGCGCCAGCTGTGGGGCATCCATGAAGGTGTCGACGGCACCTGCTACGCCTGCGGCGAGGCCGGTACCGTACTGGTGCTGGAAGGTGACCAGTGGCGCGCCCTGCCCGCCCCCAGCGAACTCAACGTGCACTGCCTGTGGGATACCGGCAACGGCCTGTTCGCCGCCGGTCAGCACGGGCGCATCTACCGCTATGACGGCAGCGACTGGCAACTGCACTACGACCTGCACCTGGACCTGACCATCCTCGGCCTGTGGGGCAGCGCCCCGGACGACCTCTATGCGGTGGGTGACGAAGGCCTGATCCTGCACTACGACGGCCTGGGCTGGAAACGCATGCCCAGCGGTACCCAGTCGGCACTCTATGGTCTGTACGGCTGGGGCCAGGACCGCCTGCTGGCGGTCGGTGACTTCGGTCTGGTACTGCGCTACAACGGCCGGGACTGGGCGGAGTTCAACGTCGGCACCGAGAACTTCCTCTACAGCATCTGGGGCCCGGAGCTGGACGACATCTACGCGGTGGGCCTGTCCGGCAGCCTGGCCCACTTCAACGGCCAGCGCTGGCAACTGCAACCCACCCGCCTGCGCGACGACCTGCTGAGCATCTCCGGCACCGGCCCGGACCGGGCCTGGGCAGTCGGCACCCGCGGCCGCATCATGCGTCTGAAAAACGGCCAGTGGCAGCAGGAAACCAGCGGCACCGACCTCGGCCTGCGCGCCGTCTGCGCCAGCCGCAGCGGTGCTGTCTATGCGGTAGGTGACAGAGGCATCATCCTGCGCCGAGTGTAAAACTACTGCGCGAGGGAGACCTGGTTGCGGCCGTTGTGCTTGGCCTGGTACAGCGCCTTGTCCGCCGCTTCCTGAACACTGTCGATGCTGTGACCGTACAGCAGGGCCACTCCGATGCTGATGGTCACCGCTATGCTGGCTTCCGGGGTTTCGGTGACGGCCTCTTCCAGCTGCCTGCG
>JAAYHO010000292.1 GCA_012735335.1 Gammaproteobacteria bacterium | reverse complement strand
GCCGACGCCCTGGGCATCGATGACAGCCGCTTCGTGACCACGTTCGAGATGGGGGAGCCAGTGAAGGGTGGGGCGGTAATAGTTCAGATCAGCGGCGAGGTGAGCGGGTGACCGGATTCGCAAGAGCGCTACCGCCACCGCAGCGCTGCGATGCCTGCCAGGGCGGTGGCGCAGTTCAGGGCGTATGTATGCCGCTGGTGTGTACCGAGTGCGACGGCGTCGGCTGGCTGGCCTCGCCGGGGCAGGATTTGACAGCCCAGCTGGGGAGGGCGCTGACCAGGATGAAGCAGCTGAATCGACTGCTGGAGGCGCAGCTGCCGCCAACAGATGAGCGGGGCATTTATCGGAGCAGTAAGCGCGACGGCGTGCGCGGTCACTATACGGGGGATTGAGCATGGCCAGACGGAGCGCTGAGGATTTGCTGGAGAACTGGGGACGCTGGGTGTGGCGCGGTACTGGGGTGCCGAGTTATGTCAGTCCGTCGCTCGCATTGATGCGGGATAACGTGGAGATGGAGGGCACGCCAGCGCCGGTGATCACCGATGAGGAGGCCATGCTGGTTGATTCCATCGTGGCCCGCATGTGGCGGCGTGACCCGCAGATGGCGGACTGTGTGCGTATCTACTACTGCACCGGGCGCACCATGCATGGGGTGGGGGTGGTGCTGGGGATGCATAGGAAGAAGGTGGCCGAGCTGCTGCTGGCTGGGCGAACCTATGTGGATGCCTGTCTGGATATGCTCGCGGCGGCGGCATGAGGCACAAGATGTTGTGCTTGGCGTTTGACATGGCGCCATGGAACTCGTAGATTGTGCCTATCTTGCGGTTTTACCGCTCAGAAATCAGAACCCGGCCACCGCGCCGGGTTTTTTATTGCCCGTTTTCCGGCCCCTTGCCGCGTCCTCGCAACCCGCAGACGTGCCGCAATGTGGGCCGGTTTTTGTTTCTACTGGCCGACCCCGCGAGGGCGTATGGATCATGAAGATGCCTGATAAATCCCCTGATCTCTGGGCCGCTGCGCTCGCCTGGCTGTCCGTGCATGCTCCGAGCGTCTATGCGTTTCTGTTGTCAGTGACTATCGCCGTGGTGAGGGTAATCTACGGCGGCGGCACTCGCAGGCAGATGGTACTTGAGGGCGTTATGTGCGGCCTTGCCACCCTGACGATTGTTCCGCTCCTGCAGTACCTCGGGTTGCCGCAGAGCATGGCTACATTCGCCGGGGGCCTGGTCGGGTTTATCGGAGTTGAGAAGCTGCGCGATATCGCTATTCGATTCGGCGAGCGCAAGGCGGGAGTGTGATGACACTGACCCTGCTGGTGGTAGGCATGAGTGCTGAGGCCTATTGGGTGCTGCTGCGGGCATTCGAGGCGACCCGGCGGTGACTGGCGATTACGAGGGATTCTGACATGCAGCAGATGATATCCGGCCAGGAGCTTGGCGCTCGGCTTATCAATGCCCTCGGGCTGCCCAGCGAGGTAACCGAGATTGATATCAGCCTCCGGTTCAATGAGCCGGTGACCCTGACAGTTAAGCGCATTCTGGGCGTTGATGAGGCGGGTGAGCTGACCTCTGAGCTGAGCAGGTTCGGCCTGATAGATATGGATCCACGCGACCCGATCGACCGCGCCGCCGACAAGGCCCTGGCTGGTATCAAAGCCAAATACCAAGCGGCTCTCGACTGGCTGGATGCCAAGCATGTGAGCAACTGCTACGCCCTGGCCGATATGGATGGGAGCCCGGTATGAGCGAGTTCAATATGGAACCATTGTCTGAGGCTGTGCGCACGCTGCGCTCGCAGATCAACCAGGCGCTTGCCGAATTCGACAAGGCCACAGGTGGGGCGGTAAGCATAGACGTAGATGTCGGTGCGATTGAGCTCACAACAATGGACAGCAGTGTTCGCGCCTACAGGCATCATGCAGAAGTCCGCTTGGCCTCAGTCGAGGTTATCTGATGGCCAAGCTCACAATGCTCAAGCCATCCCTGCAGGCCATCGACACCCGGACACTCAAGCCTGCGACTGTCTCCGATACCCGCATCACCGGCAGGCGCCTGCAGAATCGGCGTTACTCCATATGGAAGCGCGACCCTCACTGCGCTGGCTGCGGCCGCGTGGTTGGCTATCCCGGTGGCTTCGAGCTGGACCACATCGTGCCGCTCTATCAGGGAGGGCCGGATACCGAGGAGAACTGCCAGGTGCTGTGCATTCACGTCGAGATCGTTGACGGGCAGAGGGTGAAGACGGGGTGTCACGTGGGCAAGACGGCAGAGGACACCCGGCAGTAGTGAGGCGG
>JAAYHO010000291.1 GCA_012735335.1 Gammaproteobacteria bacterium | reverse complement strand
TTACTCTCGGCACCCGAAGCAGGGTGCCAGGCTTGAAAAACAGGAGCTGAACCATGACTGATGCAGTAATCGTTTCCACGGCCCGTACCGGCCTGGGCAAATCCTACCGCGGCGCACTGAACGACACTCACAGTGTCGACCTGGCTGGTTTCGTTATCGAAGAAGCGGTCAAGCGCGCCGGTATCGACCCGGCACTGGTCGAGGACGTGATCCTCGGTGCGACCTTCCACGAAGGTGCCCAGGGCAAGAACATGGCCCGCCTGGCAGCCATCCGTGGCGGCCTGCCGGTCACCACTGCGGGCATGTCGCTGAACCGTTTCTGCAGCTCCGGCCTGCAATCCATCGCCATCGCCGCCCAGCGCGTGATCAGCGAGAAGATTCCGGCCATCGTTGCCGGTGGCGTCGAGTCCATCAGCCTGTGCCAGAACGACAAGATCAACATGTTCCGTGGCACCAACGAATGGATCATGAAGAACAAGCCCGAGCTGTACCTGTCCATGATCGAGACGGCCGACATCGTCGCTGCCCGCTACAACGTCAGCCGCGAGTCCCAGGACGAGTACGCGCTGATCAGCCAGCAGCGTGTGGCGGCGGGTCAGGAGTCCGGCAAGTTCGACGACGAGATCGTGCCGTTCACCACCAGCATGAAGGTGCAGAACAAGGAAACCGGTGAAGTCACCGACCAGCAGGTCACCCTGACCCGCGACGAGTGCAACCGTCCGCAGACCACTCTGGAAGGCCTGGCCGGCCTGAATCCGGTACGCGGCCCGGAGCACTTCATCACCGCCGGTAACGCCAGCCAGCTGTCCGACGGCGCCTCCGTGTGCACCGTGATGAACGGCAAGGTCGCCGAGCAGCTGAACATCGAGCCCATGGGTATCTTCCGTGGCTTCGCGGTTGCTGGTTGCGAGCCGGACGAAATGGGTATCGGCCCGGTGTTTGCCATCCCGCGTCTGCTTGAGCGCAATGGTCTGAAAATGGACGATATCGGCCTGTGGGAGCTGAACGAAGCCTTCGCTTCCCAGGTGGTCTACTGCCGCGACCGTCTGGGTATTCCCATGGAGAACCTCAACGTCAACGGTGGCTCCATCGCCATCGGTCACCCCTACGGTGTCACCGGCTCGCGCCTGACCGGCCATGCGCTGATCGAAGGCAAGCGCCGTGGCGTCAAGTATGTGGTCGTGACCATGTGCATCGGTGGTGGCCAAGGGGCTGCCGGTCTGTTCGAGATCGTCTGATCCGGCAATAGATTGTAGGCTGCATGCTGCAAGCGAACCCGAGCCCTGCTCGGGTTTTGCTTTTTAACGCTGAACCCATTGTTTCAACTGATCCGGAGCATTCTTCATGTCACAGAAGATCATCAACACCAACGATCTTGCCTTTCTGTTGTACGAGCTGCTGGACGTCGAGCGTTTTACCGAGTTCTCCCGCTATACCGATCACAGCCGCGATACCTTTGACGCGGCGATCGAGCTGGCGCTGAAAGTCGGTGCCGAGACCTTTGCACCGCACAACCACCTGTGCGACGGCGACGAGCCCCGTTTCGAAAACGGCAAGGTGGTGATCCGCCCGGAGGTATCCGAGGCGCTGGCGGTACTGCGCGACACCGGCCTGATGGCCGCCGCCCAGGATTACGAGCGCGGCGGCATGCAGCTGCCCTCGGTGATCGCCCAGACCTGCATCGGCCTGATCAAGGGGGCCAACGTCAGCACCCAGGCCTATGCCGGGCTGACCATCGCCGCCTGCAACCTGATCATGGCCCACGGCAGTGAGGAATATAAGCGCCGTTTTGCCGAGCCGATGATGGCCGGGCGCTTCTTCGGCACCATGTGCCTGACCGAGCCCCAGGCCGGTTCCTCGCTGGCGGATATCAAGACCCGCGCGCTGCCAGCCGATGATGGCAGTTATCGCATCTCTGGCAACAAGATCTTCATCTCCGCCGGTGACCACGAACTGAGCGAGAATATCGTCCATCTGGTACTGGCCAAACTGCCGGATGCACCGCCCGGGGTGAAGGGCATCTCGCTGTTTATCGTGCCCAAGTTCCTGGTCAATGAGGACGGCTCGCTGGGCGAGCGCAACGATGTGTCCCTGGCCGGACTGATCCACAAGATGGGTTATCGCGGGACCACCTCGACCATGCTCAACTTCGGCGAGAAGGGCGGGGCGGTCGGCTATCTGGTCGGCGAGCCGCATCAGGGGCTGGCGCAGATGTTCCACATGATGAACGAAGCGCGCATCGGCGTCGGCCTGGGCTCGGTGATGCTCGGCTATACCGGTTACCTGCATGCGCTGGAGTATGCCAGGGAGCGTCGTCAGGGTCGCCCGCTGAAAGAGCGCGACCCGAGCAGCCCGATGATCCCGCTGATCCAGCACGCGGATATCCGGCGCATGCTGCTGTCGCAGAAGGCCTTTGTCGAAGGTGGGCTGGCGCTGTGTCTGTACGCAGCCACCCTGTCCGACGAGAAGAAGTACGCTGATGATCCGCTGCTGCAGGAGGAATCCGGTGGCCTGCTGGACCTGCTGATCCCCATCGTCAAATCCTGGCCCTCGCAGTTCTGCGTGGAGGCCAACAGTCTGGCGATTCAGGTACACGGCGGCTACGGCTACACTCGGGAGTACCCGGTGGAGCAGTTCTACCGCGACAACCGCCTCAACCCGATCCATGAAGGTACCCACGGTATCCAGGGGCAGGATCTGCTCGGGCGCAAGGTGCCGATGCAGGAAGGGCGCTTCTACAAGGCGCTGGTCCAGCGCATTCGCGACAGTATCAGCCAGTGCAGTGGAGTGAGCGAACTGCAGACCTCCAGCCAACTGCTGGGCGAGGCGCTGGATACCCTGCAGCGGGTAACCGAAGCGCTGCAGGTGGTACGCCGGGACGATCCGGAGCAGGGGCTGGCCAACGCCTACCTGTATATGGAGTGCTTCGGGCATGTGGTGGTCGGCTGGATGTGGCTGCGCCAGGCTCAGGCCGCGTTGCGCGGACTGCAGAACGGTGGTCTGCAACCGAAAGCCTTCTACGAAGGCAAACTCAGGACCTGCGAATACTTCCTGCGCTACGAACTGCCCAAACCGCTGGCGCTGGCCAAGGTACTGGCTGAAGGGGATCGTTCCACGCTGGATATGCCGGAGGAGTGTTTCTGACGGACGGGCGATAGGCCTGGATGAGCCGGTGCTCGTCCCTCCCGGAGCACTGTTCTTGGGAACGTCGAGCACCAGCTCGATGAAGAGGGT
>JAAYHO010000290.1 GCA_012735335.1 Gammaproteobacteria bacterium | reverse complement strand
TGCCCTTCTGCAGCAATGCCAGGCGGATCTTGCCGATGGCGGCCATCGGGTTCAGGCCCTTGGGGCAGACCCAGGTGCAGTTGCCGATGGTGCGGCAGCGGAACAGGCTGAAAGGATCTTCCAGCCGCTCCAGACGCTCTTCGGTGGCCTGATCGCGGCTGTCGACAATAAAACGCCAGGCCTGCAGCAGACCGGCGGGGCCGACGTACTTGTCCGGGTTCCACCACCACGAGGGGCACTGGGACGAGCAGCAACCGCATAGAATGCACTCGTACAGACCATCCAGCAGGGCCCGCTGTTCCGGGGACTGCCGGTGCTCGGTGGTGGTGGCCGGGTCGTGGTTGATCAGCCAGGGCTTGATGCTGTGGTATTGCTGGAAGAACAGCGACTGATCGACCACCAGATCGCGGATCACCGGCATACCGGGCAGGGGGCGGATGATCAACTGGTCGCCTTTGCCCAGCACCTCGCTCACCGGGGTGATGCAGGACAGGCGGTTCTTGCCGTTGATATTCATGCCGTCCGAACCGCACACTCCCTCCCGACAGGAGCGGCGGAAGGCCAGGCTCTGGTCGGTTTCATGCAGGTATTCCAGCACATCCAATACCATGCGCGGGCGGAACTCGTCCGTCACGGTATAGGATTGCATGTGCGGCTTGTGCTGCGCTTCGGGGTGATAGCGGTAGATCTGTACCCTGATCATGCCGAGCTCTCCATATTTGCCCTGGCTGTGGATGGGTTATCCATTCGAGTATAGACAAGTACTGTCGCCTTGCCCGGCGGCGGCTACACTGTTGAAATGACCCGAGGAGACGAGACCCATGTTGAGAAAGATCGCACGCTGGTTACCGGGACTGGGCTTGGCGTTGGCCGCCCTGTCTGCGAATGCCCTTGAAGTGGGCGACCTGGCCCCGGATTTCGAGCTGCCCGGCTCGGATAGCGAGGTCCATCGCCTGGCGGATCATGTCGGCAAGCAGGCGGTGGTGCTGGCCTGGTTCCCCCGGGCCTACACCTCCGGTTGCACCATCGAATGCAAGTCGCTGGCGGAAAACGGCCATCTGATCCGTGAGTACGACGTCAGCTATTTCATGGCCAGCGTCGATCCACTGAGCAAGAACAAGGGCTTTGCTGCGGAAACCGGTGCGGATTTTCCCCTGCTCAGTGATGAGGACAAATCCGTGGCCAGGGCCTACGGGGTACTGCACCCGCTGGGCTTTGCCCGGCGGCACACTATCTACATCGGCAAGGATGGGCGGATATTGAAGATAGACACCGAGGTCAGACCGGCGACCTCGGCAGAGGATATGGCGGCAACTCTGGGCGAGCTGGGCGTGCAGCCCCGAGACTGGTTTTAAAACGCTGTTACCGGGTGATATCCATGTCCCGGGTTTCCTTGCCGATCAGCAGGGCCAGCAGGGTGACGCCTGCCATCACCGCCAGGTACACGCCGACCAGCACCGGGCTGCCGTCGCCTACGCGCCAGAGCCAGACGGCGACGAAGGGGGCGACGGCTGCGCCGAGGATGGATGACACGTTGTAGGAAATGCCCGAGCCGGTGTAGCGCACGTTGGTCGGGAACAGTTCCGGCAGCAGCGCGCCCATGGGACCGAAGGTCATGCCCATCAGGCTGAAGCCCAGCACCAGCCACAGCATCACCCCGACAAAGCCCAGCGACAGCAGGGGCACCCACAGCAGGGCGAACAGGATGATGCCCAGGGTTACCGCGATCAGTGTCCGGCGGCGGCCCCAGCGGTCGGCCAGCGGGCCGGAGATCAGCGTGAAGATACCGAAGAACACCACGCCACAGATCAGCATCAGCACGAAATCGTTATAGCTGTAGCCCAGACCGGGCAGCTGGCCGGGGCCGGGTTCGATGGGTGCGCGGCCATAGCTCAGGGAGAAGGTGGTCATCAGATAGAACAGCACGTAGGTGGCGAGCATGTAGAAGGTGCCGAGGATCAGCTCGCGCCAGTTGCGCCGTACCACCTCGCCCAATGGCAGCTTGACTACCCGACCGGCTGTGACTGCCTGGGAGAAGGGTTGGCTTTCCACCAGATTCAGGCGAATCCACAGGCCGATGATCACCATCACCGCCGAGAACAGGAAGGGGATTCGCCAGCCCCAGTCGAGAAAGGCTTCCGAGGGACGGGACGGATCATCCGAGGGCAACAGCGCGGCCACCAGCAGGAACAGACCATTGGCAATAATGAAGCCCAGCGGTGCGCCCAGCTGCGGGAAGGTGCCGAACAGCGCCCGCTTGCCCGCCGGTGCGTTCTCGGTGGCCACCAGTGCTGCGCCGGACCATTCGCCGCCAATGGCAAAGCCCTGGGCCAGCCGCATGATCACCAGCAGCAAGGGAGCCAGCCAGCCGATCATATGGTAGGTCGGCAGCAGGCCGATGAGGAAGGTGGCGATACCCATGGTCAGCAGGGCGTAGATCAGGGTGTTCTTGCGCCCGACCTTGTCGCCCAAGTGCCCGAAGAACACTGCACCCAGCGGTCGGGCGATCATCGCCGCGCCGAAGATGGCGAAGGAGGCCAGCAGCGCGGTGGTCTCGTTGCCGGGCGGGAAGAACAGGTGCGGGAACACCAGCACCGCCGCCGTGGCGTAGACATAGAAGTCGTAGAACTCGATGGTGGTACCCACCAGACTGGCGAACAGCACCCGGGAGCGGGAGTTGGCTGGAGTGGGGGCGGTTTTGGCAGTGTTGGGCATGGCGGTTTCGTTATTTTATGCAGGGCTGCACGGCAGGCAGCTTGAAGTGTGGGCAGAGATTGTATGCAAGAGTGGGGCAGGGCGCCAT
>JAAYHO010000289.1 GCA_012735335.1 Gammaproteobacteria bacterium | reverse complement strand
GGGTGTTGCAGTGGTCGACGTTCTGGATATAGATGCGGCCGGTGCTGGAGCGCTCCTGCATCATCAGCGAGAACAGCTCAACCGCCGGCAGGCTGCGCTTGCGGATCGACTCGTCCTGCTCGTATTTGGTGTACAGCCGTTCGAACTCGTCCTGGTCGGCAAAGAAGGCGTCATACAGGCCGGGCACGTCGTGGGGCGAGAACAGGGTGATGTTGCCGCCCTTGATCAGGCGCTGGTACAGGGTGCGGTTGATCTGCACGCCGTAGTCCATGTGCCGCACACGGTTCTCTTCCACGCCGCGGTTGTTCTTCAGTACCAGCAGCGATTCCACCTCAAGGTGCCATAGCGGGTAGAACAGAGTGGCCGCGCCGCCGCGTACACCGCCCTGTGAGCAGGACTTGACCGCCGCCTGGAACAGCTTGAAGAACGGGATGCAGCCGGTGTGCTGGGCTTCACCGCCACGGATCGGGCTGCCGACGGCGCGGATGCGTCCGGCGTTGATACCGATACCGGCGCGCAGGGAGACGTACTTGACGATGGCCGAGGTGGTGGCGTTGATCGAATCCAGACTGTCACCGCACTCGATCAGTACGCAGGAGCTGAACTGCCGCGACGGCGAGCGCACTCCGGACATGATCGGTGTCGGCAGTGAGATCTTGAAGGTCGAGATGGCGTCGTAGAAGCGCTTGATGTAATCCAGTCGGGTCTCGCGGGGGTAATCGGCAAACAGGCACATGCCGATCAGCATGTAGAGCATCTGCGGGCTTTCAAACACCCGGCGACTGACCCGATCCTGGATCAGATACTTGCCCTCCAGCTGCTTGACCGCCGCATAGGAGAAGTTCATGTCGCGACCGTGATCCAGATAGTCGTTGAGGCTGTCGAACTCCTCACGGTTGTAGTCACGCAGGATGTGCTGGTCGTAGCGCTTCATCTCGGTCAGCTGGGTAACGTGGTCGAACAGGTGTGGCGGTTCGAACTCACCATAGGCTATCTTGCGCAGATGGAAGATCGCCAGGCGCGCGGCCATGTACTGGTAATCCGGTGTCTCGGTGGAAATCAGATCAGCGGCGGCCTTGATGATGGTCTCGTGGATGTCCTGACTGCGGATGCCGTCGTACAGTTGAATCTGGGATTTCAGCTCGACCTGGGACACGGAGACGTTGCTCAGCCCCTCGGCGGCCCACTCCAGTACCCGGTGGATCTTGTCCAGATTGATCGGCTCCTGACGGCCATCGCGTTTGGTTACCTTGAGGGAGTTGAAATCGGTCATGGCGCACATCCTGGGGCTGTTGAGGCTTGATTTGACAGTAAAATCGTTGTATGGGGTAAATCACTATATGTAGTGATTATGGTTTTGAATGGACGCAATATAGAGGGTGTCCGGGCTGGGGTCAAACTGAAATATATGAATAATCAGCTTGAAATTTTCGAGATTCCCAGCCCCTGCATCGGTGTGTGCGAGGTCAACAACAAGGGTTTCTGCAAAGGCTGTTTCCGCTCCCGGGACGAACGCCTGCACTGGTTGCAGCTGAGCAGCGAGCAGAAGCGGGAAGTGATCCGGCTGTGCCAGTCACGCAGGACGCGGGTGATGCGGGCCAGGCAGGAAGCACTGGAACAACAGAGCAGAAGTGAGCTGACGGGCCAAGGCAGTCTGTTCTAGTGGGGAATCGACAGGATGTGAAGCGGGACGGCAGTGCCGCCCCGCAACAGGTTTACTCTACCAGCAGGGCCTCCTCCTCTGGAGCAATACTCAACTGGGTGCCCAGTGAAGTCAGCAGCTGCAGTGTCTGTCGCTGTACCGCACTCATGGCCTCCGGGCCGTGCTGATCAGGGAATGCGGTGGAAATCTCGCCCATACCCGGACGTGCGTCGAGGTGCAGGGAGTAATGGCTGCCCCCGGCAAAGCGGGCCACCCGGCGGATGGGCTGCTCGGTGGTTGTTCCCTGGGTCAGGGTGCTCAGCTCCATGTTCTGCCACAGCGGCGTGGTGCCGGACAGGGGGGCTGTTTCCGCTACCTGAGTATCCGACAACTCCATGGTCTGATAGATCAGATTGTACAGGGGGCCGTTGCGCAGATCGTTGGGCAGTACCAGGTCCGGTGGGGTGACCGGGTTGCTGTCGATGTCACCGACCATTTCACTGATGTAGACAGCGGCGTCACCGTCCGCCACCCGCAGGGCATAGTTGATCGGGTCGCCACTGTCCTCAATGGTCTGTCCGCGGTTGAGGAAGTCCTCGTAGGCTTTGGTGCCGTTTTCTATGCCAGCTGCAGCCAGGGCCGGCCTTACCTGAGCGGCAAACACCGGTGAGCCGTCGAACATCTTGGCCATGCCGCCTCCGGGGACGTTGAGGCTGAAGGCCTTGACCTTGTCCCCGGCCACCCCGGCAAACATACTGCCAATCACCCCGCCCATGGAAATGCCCACATAGCCAACCGAGTCAGTATCAAAGCGCTGCCCTTGAACATTCATCGATCCCAGGCTGGCAGTCAGGTGCAGCAGGTCGGCAACTGTCTGGCGGCGTATGTCCCGGGCCGTCGCCGGGGAGGCCAGGGGAGTGGCATGTTTGCCGGAAGAATCCACTGCCCCGTCACCATCCATATCGATATAGAAGTGGCGCTCGTTAGCCGGATCCATGAAGGCACCCCACTGATCGGTGGGCAGAATGCCGTGCAGCGGATGGTCAATGGCAACCATGGCCCAGCCCTGAGCGGCGAACAGCGGGGCCAGCCCCAGAACGGCGCCGCGGTTGCTGGTCAGACCGTGCTGATAGATCGCGACCGGCCAGCCCGTGGCGGGCATGTCGCGTCCGTTGGGAATGGTCACCATGACTGGCAGGTGAACAGTCTGTGTCGCTACAGGGGCTGCGTCGAAGCGGTTGACACCCTGGCCACTGGCGTTGGTCCACTGGCCGCTCGCTACCGAGGCAGCCTGGTCTGCGGCCGTCGGCTCCTCAATCGAGCCGACTACCTCAGGTTTGTTGTTCAGGTAGTAGGGAACGTTGAGTAGTGCGCCGGGGTAGACATCAAAATTGGCCCCTATTTCTGCCTTGACAAGGAATACACCGAACTTCGCTTGTGCGTTCTCGGCAATATGATCCAGCGCATGGGTAATTGACTGTGTGCTGAAGGAAAACGCCAGCGAGGTGTCCGCCGGATCGATCCCGGCGGCTTCCAGGATCTGGAAAGTCGGCTCATAGATGGCTGCCAGCGGCAACAAGGCCTGCGGCAACTGATCTGCAGGGGTGTCGCGCAGGGTGGCATAAGTGCTATCGGCAACCGCCGACTCACCCTCCACACTGCGCAACCCGGTACCTGCCGCGACCAGATGGCCATTGGAGAAGGCCAGCGAATCCAGATCAGAGGGCTCGATCACCTGGGTATAGAAAACACCGCTATCGAGCAGGCAGTCCTGATCACCGGCGGCGCCCAGTGGTGTCAGCGGCTTGAGCAGTACCACGCTGGGGTCGGTGGCGGAAACGCTGATATCGAAGTTGAAGGTAACCGGGTCGCTACAGGTAAAGGCGGGTGCCGGCACCACATGTCCGGTCAGAGGCTCATGGGCATCCTCGGCGACGGCGGTATTGATCAGCTGGATTGCTGCAGCTGCCCCCTCAGCCTGATAGGTTGAGGCAGCCTCGCGGAGTACGCCTGCGGTGGCGATGGACGTCAGAGTAGTGCGCCAGACTTCGATCTGTTCGGGCAGGCTGCTGGGATCAACCTCCTCCGCCGCCGCTGAGACAACCGCTGAGACAACCGCTGAGCAACAGCGGAACCAAGCCCAGAGCCGTGAGAGTAATGCCTCTTTTGAGTGTCATATCGAGTCCTTTTTCTTATTCTTGGATATCCGGTAGTGCAGCGAATGGCAGTCGCCAGAATCACTGTCAGCTCAAAATAGAGATATGGTTTTTAAATGCATACCCCTCGGATGGGTGATTGCTTTGCTTCTGCAATCAGGGATCCGGATAGTTCCAGAGGTGGCTCTACTCGAACAACAGCCCCAGCGCCTCATCCAGACGGGTGACCGGTATCACCTGCATGCCTTTGGGCATTTCCTTGGGGGCGTTGGCCTTGGGTACGATGGCGCGGGTGAAGCCGTGTTTGGCGGCTTCCTTGAGGCGTTCCTGGCCGCTGGGTACCGGGCGGACCTCGCCGGACAGGCCCAGTTCGCCGAACACCATCAGATCCATCGGCAACGGGCGGTTGCGCAGGCTGGAGATGACCGCTGCCAGCAATGCCAGGTCGGCGGCGGTTTCCAGTACCTTGACCCCGCCGACCACGTTGACGAACACGTCCTGGTCATAGGTGGCTACACCGCCATGGCGATGCAGTACCGCCAGCAGCATGGCCAGCCGGTTCTGATCCAACCCCAGGGTGACCCGCCGCGGGTTGCCCAGGTGGCTGGTGTCGACCAGCGCCTGCACTTCCACCAGCATCGGCCGTGAGCCCTCCCAGGTGGACATCACCACGCTGCCGGGAATCGGTGCCTCATAGCGCGAGAGGAAGATCGCCGAGGGGTTGGCGACTTCTTTCAGGCCTTTGTCGGTCATGGCGAACACGCCCAGCTCGTTGACCGCGCCGAAGCGGTTCTTCACCGCCCGCAGCATGCGCAGACGGCCATCGGACTCGCCCTCGAAATACAGCACAGTATCGACCATGTGCTCCAGCACCCGTGGCCCGGCCAGCGAGCCCTCCTTGGTCACGTGGCCGACCAGGAAGATGGCGGTGCCGCTCTGTTTGGCGAAACGTACCAGCAGGGCGGCACTTTCCCGCACCTGGGCGACGCCGCCGGGGGCGGATTGCAGCTGTTCGGTGAAGATGGTCTGGATCGAGTCCACCACCATGACCCTGGGCTTTTCCCTGCGGGCGGTGGCGATGATGTTTTCGATGCAGGTCTCGGTCATCACCTTGAGCTGATCCTTCGGCAGGCCCAGGCGTTCGGCGCGCATGGCCACCTGCTGCTGGGATTCCTCGCCGGTGACATACAGCGCAGGCATGCTCTGGGCCAGGCGGCACAGGGTCTGCAGCAATATGGTGGATTTGCCGATGCCCGGGTCACCGCCGATCAGTACCACCGAGCCGCTGACCAGACCGCCGCCGAGCACCCGGTCCAGTTCCGAGGAGCCACTGGGCTGGCGTGGGGTTTCCTCGGTGGAGACTTCCGCCAGGGTCTTGACCTGGGCCATCTCCCCGGCCCAGTTACTGCTGCGCGAGCTGCTGCCGCTGCCGCTGCCGCCCACCGGGGTGGTGTCGATCACGGTTTCGACCAGGGTATTCCAGGCCTGGCACTCGCCGCACTGCCCGGACCATTTGCTGAAGGTGGCGCCGCAGTCGGTGCAGCCGTAGAGTCGCTTGTTCTTTGCCATGGTGATTCCAGTCAATCGGATTTCTGCATCGGACAACTATACTGCCCGCAATCCGATAAATCCTGAAACAGGCAACAAAGGCGAACAAGATGGCGCAGTACTTCCTGAGCAAGAAGGAATTCGACAAGCAGGAAGCGGAGCTGACCGAAGCCCTGCTGGAGGCCCAGTACGAATTGCGCAAGTCGATCAAGGGCCCGGTGCTGGTGCTGATCAGTGGTAACGATGCGGCAGGCAAGGCCGAACTGCTGTACCGCTTCTACGAATGGCTGGACAACCGTTTTCTGGTGACCCGGGCCTTTGCCCTGCCGGAGGGGATAGAGGGGCGCATGCCGCACCTGTGGCGCTACTGGACCAGCCTGCCGGGGCCGGACAAGCTGGGTTTCTATCTCGGCTCCTGGTATCACCAGCCACAGATGCGTCTGGTGCGTGGCGATATCAGTGCCCAGGCCTTCGAGCAGCAGATGCAGGAGATCCGCAGCTTCGAGCAGTTGCTGGTGGATGAAGGCGTGGCGCTGATCAAGCTCTGGCTGCAGGTGGAGCCGGGCGAGGTGGCGGCGGATATTGCCGAGGTGGAGCAGAACGTGGCCATGCGTGAGTGGGGTGACTTCAGCCTGGCCGACCGTGAGCAACTGGAGCAGGTGACCCAGCGCATGATGGCCCTGACCTCCACCCCGGAGGCGGGCTGGGTGCGGGTGCCGAGCGCCGATGCCCATTACCGGGACATCCAGGTCGGGCAACTGGTGCTGCAGCAGATCCGCAACCTGCGTAACAAGAGCCAGCGCCAGTCCGCGCCGCCAGCGCTGCCCAGGGAGCCGGTAGCGGTACTGCGCCAGGTGGATTACAGCCTGAAGCTGAACAAGCGCGATTATGCCGAGCAACTGCAGCGCTATCAGAGCGAACTGCGTGAGCTGGTGCGCCGCCCGGCGTTTGCCCGGCGCAGCCTGCTGCTGGTATTCGAGGGCACCGATGCGGCGGGCAAGGGCGGCACCATCCGGCGCATCACCCAATGCCTCGATCCGCGTTACCTGCGGGTGCATGGCACCCGGGCACCGACTCCGGAGCAGCGTCAGCAGCCCTATCTGCTGCGTTTCTGGCGACGGGTGCCGACCCCGGGGCGGGTGGCCATCTTTGACCGCAGTTATTACGGCCGGGTGCTGGTCGAGCGGGTCGAGGAGCTGACCCCGGCCCGGCGCTGGCAGCAGGCCAATGCCGAGCTGAACGACTTCGAGGCGCAGCTGCAGGCGGCCGGTACCATAGTGGTCAAGTTCTGGCTGGCGATTACCGAAGCCGAGCAGTTGAAACGCTTCGAGGCACGCCGGGACTCGCCGCTCAAGCGTTACAAACTCACCGACGAAGATTGGCGCAACCGCAAACAGTGGCCGCGGTATGAGCAGGCGGTGAACGATATGGTGGCGCTGACCAGCACCGCAGACGCTCCCTGGCACCTGGTGCCCGCCGAGAACAAGCGCTATGCCCGGGTCGAGGTGCTGAAGATCCTCTGTCGCACGCTGCGCGAGGCGTTGGCATGAAGTTGATGGGTGGCCTGCGCTATACTGCCCGGCCCTGATCTGATGACCGGCCACCCATGCAATCCTGTGACACGCCCTTCGGCAGCCTTGAGCTGGACCGCTACCCACCGACCCGCAACCCCACCCTGCAACCCTGGGATGCGGCGGATTTGTACCTGCTGCAGTCTCTGGCCGACAGCGGCCTGCCGTCGGGCAGTCGGGTGCTGGTGATCAATGACAACTTCGGCAGCCTGGCTTGCGCGCTGGCGCAGGGGGGCTATCAGGTCAGTAGTTGGAGCGATTCCTTGCTGGCCGAGCGGGCGTTGTGGGGCAATGCCGAGCACAATGGCCTGGCGGCGGAGGGGATTCGATTCATCGACAGTCAGCGGCTGCCCGAGGGGCCGGTCGATCAGGTACTGCTGCGCATCCCCAAGAGCCTGGCGCTGTTGGAGGATCAGCTGAGCCGTCTGCGCCCGCTGCTGTCGACGCAGGCAGTGGTCACCGCCGGGGCCATGCTCAAGCACCTGCCGCCCAGCGCCGGAGACCTGCTGGCCCGCTATGTCGGCAGCTATCGGGCTTCACTGGCGTGGAAAAAGGCGCGTTTGCTCAGTGCCCGCATGGACACCACGCTGGCACCCGGCACCCCGCAATTGAGCAGTCGCTACGCGCTGGGTGACACCGGCTGTGAGCTGCTCAACCTGCCGGGGGTATTCTCCCGGGAGCGGCTGGATCCGGGCTCCCGGGTGTTGCTGCCGTGCATTCCCCAGGCAACCGAGGCACTGCGGGTGGTGGATCTGGGTTGCGGCAATGGTGCGCTGGGCATCCAGGCGGCGCTGAACAACCCGCTGGCGGAGCTGACCTTTATCGACGAGTCCCATGCTGCGGTGGCCTCTGCTGCGCAGAATTTTGCCGCCGCCTGTGCCGGGCGCGAGGCGCGTTTTGTGGTGGCGGACGGGCTGCTGGATGCCGAGCCGGGCAGTGCCGATCTGGTGCTGTGCAACCCACCGTTCCATCAGCAGCAGGTGATCGGCGACGAGATTGCCATGCGCCTGTTCCAGCAGAGCCGTCGGGCGCTGGCCCAGGGTGGCGAGTTGTGGGTGGTGGGCAACCGCCACCTGGGCTACCACGTCAAGTTGCGACGCTTTTTCAAAGAGGTGGAGCAGTTGGGTGGTAACAGCAAGTTTGTGGTGCTGCGCGCCCGCTAGTCGTCGGCGAGCAGGGCGGTCAGCTCCCGCTCCAGCGCGTCATCACCCAGATTCAGCATGATCAGGCGCTTCAGATGGCTGGTGGAGTCCAGGTCGATATGCCGGCATTCCAGCCCCAGCAAGCCCTCCCGGGCAAACACCGGCTGTGCTTCCATATGGATCTGTTCCAGATCGGACAGCTCTATCACCACCTGCAGCGGCTGGTCGGCATCGGCCTGACTCCAGTTGTCCGGCTGCTGCAACAGCAGGCCGCGCAGGGAGATATCCAGCAGTTGTGTCTGTGCCTGCCATGGCTCCTGGTGGAGTCTGACCGGGGCATCAAAAGGAATACGGCTGAAACGTCGGCGATCATCAGGCATGGCGGCCCTCACTGAGGGAGTGGGCTTTGCGCTGAGTATAGCTGCTGCCAGGCGGAGCATGGGATTGCGCGACGATTTGTAGCGGATTGGTGGTCTGCCGGGGTTGGCGAGCGCCTGCTCGCCGACAGCCTTTGGCGCCCCTGGCGTAGCGCAGGCGCGCTACACCCCGAGAGAGGCCTGGCTTGGAGTATCGAGTAGCGTGTCCGAGCCCGGGGTTGGCGAGCGCCTGCTCGCCGACAGCCTTTGGCGCCCCAGGCGTAGCGCAGGCGCGCTACACCCCCGAGAGAGGCCTGGCTTGGAGTATCGAGTGGCGTGTCCGAGCCCGGGGTTGGCGAGCGCCTGCTCGCCGACAGCCTTTGGCGTCCCAGGCGTAGCGCAGGCGCGCTACACCCCGAGAGAGGCCCAGGCGTAGCGCGGGTACGCTACACCCCGGTGATCTCTCCGGCAGAGTCAGACCACGCCCTGGGCCAGCATGGCATCGGCGACCTTGACGAAGCCGGCGATGTTGGCGCCTTTCACGTAGTCGATATAGCCATCCTCACCCTTGCCGTAGCGCTCGCAGGCGGAGTGGATGGATTGCATGATGGCGTGCAGTTTGGTGTCGACTTCGCCATCGGTCCACTGCATGCGCATGGCGTTCTGGCTCATTTCCAGACCACTGACCGCGACACCACCGGCATTGGCTGCCTTGCCCGGAGCGAACAGGATGCGCGCTTGCTGGAATACGTCGATGGCTTCCAGGGTCGATGGCATGTTGGCGCCTTCCGCTACACAGAAGCAGCCGTTGGCTACCAGGGTGCGGGCATCGTCACCGTTGAGTTCGTTCTGGGTGGCGCAGGGCAGGGCGATATCGCAGACCAGATGCCAGGGGCGCTGGTTCGGCAGGAACTCCAGGCCCAGCTCATTGGCCATGTCCAGCAGCCGGGCGCGGCGTTCGTTCTTCAGGTCCATCAGGTAATGCCAGTGCTCGGCGGTCATGCCTTCGGCAAAGTACAGGGTGCCGCCGGAGTCGGAGACGGAAATCACCCGGGCGCCCATTTCCATGGCCTTGAGCGCGGCGTATTGCGCCACGTTGCCGGAGCCGGAGATGGCTACGCGTTTGTCTTCGAAGCGGCGGTTGCACTCCTTGAGCATTTCCTCGGCGAAGTAGACACAACCGTAACCGGTGGCTTCCGGTCGGATCAGGCTGCCGCCATAGGACAGGCCCTTGCCGGTCAGCACCGAGGTGAACTCGTTGCGCAGGCGCTTGTACTGGCCGTACAGGTAACCGATTTCCCGGGCGCCGACACCGATGTCCCCGGCGGGGATGTCGAGGTTCTCGCCGATGTGGCGGCACAGCTCGGTCATGAAGGACTGACAGAAGCGCATGACTTCGGCGTTGCTCTTGCCCTTGGGGTCGAAGTCCGAGCCGCCCTTGCCGCCGCCCATGGGCAGGGTGGTCAGGGCATTCTTGAACACCTGTTCAAAGGCGAGGAACTTGAGTACGCCCAGATTCACCGAGGGGTGGAAGCGCAGGCCGCCCTTGTAGGGGCCGATGGCACTGTTCATCTGGATGCGGTAGCCACGGTTGACGTGCACCTGGCCGTTGTCGTCCATCCACGGCACACGGAACATGATCACCCGCTCGGGTTCGATCAGCCGCTCGATGATGCCTGCCTTCAGGTACTTGGGGTTGTCTTCCAGAAAGGGCCACAGCGTGCTCAGTACTTCTTCAGCAGCCTGATGAAATTCGGG
The DNA here is from genome assembly GCA_012735335.1 of Gammaproteobacteria bacterium. GTDB lineage: Bacteria > Pseudomonadota > Gammaproteobacteria > Pseudomonadales > Pseudomonadaceae > Halopseudomonas. Next base: position 1,841 of record JAAYHO010000289.1, on the reverse strand, counting down.
TTGCTCCGGGTCGCGCAGCTTCAGATGCGCAAGGCAGGCTGTCAGCGTGTCAGTCATGGAAGTCTCTTTTATGCAAATTTAAGGCGTGTTAGCGCAAATTTATCAGAGCTGGCCTGGCTCTGAAATAGCGCCGATAGAAAAATATAGCTGATTTTGCTGTAACAAATCGGACAGAAAAGGGTGCGATATCTCCTTTGGTAAATGCAGATTTTAAAGGTAACGCGTTGTTTCTTAAGTTCTTTTTTATGTTTCGGCGTGGCTTGCCGGGTGTGCTTTTTTGTCACACGCGGCAGGTTGAAAAAAGTTCCCGAAAAATGTGACCGCGCCACGACATTGTGAGTCGCGCAGCTCCACTCTCCTGTCATTGCGAGGAGCGTAGCGACGTGGCAATCCATGGGCCTCGGTGTTTCCGGCGCGCACTGGATTGCCGCGCTTCGCTCGCAATGACGGTGAAGGGTAAGGTACTTCAGGCCAGCTTCTTGTAGCGCACCCGGTGCGGTTGCGCGGCGGCCTCGCCCAGACGCTTCTTGCGGTCCGCTTCGAACTCAGTGTAGTTGCCTTCGAAGAACACTACCTGGGCATCGTCCTCATAGGACAGGATGTGGGTGGCGATACGGTCGAGGAACCAGCGGTCGTGGGAGATCACGATGGCGCAGCCGGGGAAGTCCAGCAGTGCCTCTTCCAGCGCTCGCAGGGTTTCCACGTCCAGGTCGTTGGAGGGTTCGTCGAGCAGCAGCACGTTGGCGCCCTGTTTCAGCGTCAGCGCCAGGTGCAGACGACCGCGCTCACCGCCGGACAGGTCCTTGACGAACTTCTGCTGGTCCGCGCCCTTGAAGTTGAAGCGGCCGACATAGCCCCGGGACGGGACTTCATAACCGCCGACAGTGATCATGTCGAAGCCGTCGGAGACCTGCTCCCAGACGGTCTTGCTGCCGTCCAGGTTGTCCCGGCTCTGGTCGACGCTGGCGATCTTCACGGTGTCGCCGATAACGATCTCGCCACTGTCAGGCTGTTCCTTGTCGGTGATCATGCGCAGCAGGGTGGACTTGCCAGCGCCGTTGCCGCCGATTACGCCGACAATGGCGCCCTTGGGAATGGTCAGGCTGAGGTTGTCGATCAGCACCCGGTCGCCGTAGCTCTTGGTGACGTTATGCAGCTCGATGACCTTGTCACCCAGACGTGGGCCGGCCGGGATGTAGATCTCGTTGGTCTCGCTGCGCTTCTGGAATTCCTGGGACTGCATCTCCTCGAAGCGTTGCAGACGGGCCTTGGATTTGGCCTGACGGCCCTTGGCGCCCTGACGCACCCATTCCAGTTCGGCCTTCATGGCCTTGGCGTGGGAGGCTTCCTGCTTGGCTTCCTGCTCCAGACGGGCGGCTTTTGATTCCAGCCACTGGGAGTAGTTGCCCTCGAAGGGGATGCCGTGACCACGGTCCAGCTCCAGAATCCAGCCAGCGACGTTATCGAGGAAGTAGCGGTCGTGGGTGATGGCTACCACGGTGCCGGGGAAGTCGTGCAGGAAGCGCTCCAGCCAGGCGACCGAGTCGGCGTCCAGGTGGTTGGTCGGTTCGTCCAACAGCAGCATGTCCGGGGCTGACAGCAGCAGGCGGCACAGGGCAACACGGCGCTTTTCACCGCCGGACAGATGGCCGATGGTGGCTTCCCACGGCGGCAGGCGCAGGGCGTCGGCGGCCACTTCCAGCTGGCGGTCCAGGTTGTGGCCATCGGCGGCCTGCAGGATGGCTTCCAGCTTGGCCTGCTCGGCGGCCAGGGCGTCGAAGTCGGCGTCCGGCTCGGCGTAGGCGGCGTACACCTCGTCCAGGCGGGCCTGGGCCTCCTTG
>JAAYHO010000034.1 GCA_012735335.1 Gammaproteobacteria bacterium | reverse complement strand
CTCGCCGGTCTGCGCCGGGCGTACCAGTTGCAACTGATTGCCACGCTCGAGCAGACCGTCGCACAGGCGACCAAGGGTGTTGGCTACGCCATTGACCTGGGGGCGCCAGGTTTCGGTGACGATGGCGTAGCGCTGGGACTGCGAAATGGAGGTTTTCATATCGGCCAGTATGCGGCCGCTTGGTGATCTAAATATGAACCGGATATGACCGAATCATGGCACCGGGCGCAGGCCAGGGCCTTCGCGCACCCACAGCAGGGTCGAACCCGCCACCGCCGAGGGCATCACCAGCAGGTTGACCAGCGGAATCAGCATGCCGACGTATACCGGCAGACCAAAGCCCAGCGACAACGCCCGGCGGCCGCGCATCCAGCGCAGCATGTCCATGAAGCCGACCTGATCGTTGTCCGCCTGATAATCGATGTACTGCACCGCCATCATCCACACGCCGAAGGCCAGCAGCAGCGGTGAAGCCACCAGGTTGACCACCGGTATCAGGGTCAGCAACAGCAGGGCCAGCAGCCTGGGCAGGTAATAGACGATCTTGCGACACTCCCGGCCCAGGCTCTTGGGAATGACCATGAGAATCTCCTGCCAGCTGGTCGGCGGGCTGACCAGCCCGCGCTCCTGCTCGGCGATCTTCTCTGCCAGAAAGCCATAGAAGGGCGAGGCAATCAGGTTGGCCACGATGCTGAAACCGAAGAACAGTACCAGCAGCACCACCAGCGCAAACAGCGGCCACAGCAGCCATTCGACAAAGGCCGCCCACTCGGGCAGGTGCGGCATGAGCCGGTCCATCCAGTAGTTGAATTGGCGTACACCCCAGCTGATCAGGGCGAGAAACAGGGTCAGGTTGAGCAGCAGTGGGATCACCAGAAACCGCCGCAGCCCCGGCTGGCGTATGCGCTGCCAGCCCTCACGCAAATATCCGGAGCCGCGCAGCGGAGCGATTGCTTGATTCATCAGTAGTCCTTGTTGACCGACAATAGGGATAAACTATGCGCCTGATATAGTGACAGCAGTATTCATCTTCTGCCCAGTGCTCTACCATGCCTGCGGTGAAATTCAATCATGCCGCTGCGGCGGTGATCTGGAGGAATCAATGTCTGAAGCACGCCACTCCCGTCTGATCATTCTGGGCTCTGGCCCGGCTGGCTACAGCGCTGCTGTATATGCTGCACGGGCCAACCTCAAGCCATTGCTGATTACCGGAATGCAGATGGGCGGTCAGCTCACCACCACCACCGATGTCGATAACTGGCCCGGTGATGTGGAAGGCCTGCAGGGCCCGGATCTGATGGAGCGCATGCGCAAGCATGCCGAGCGCTTCGAGACAGAGATCGTCTTTGACCACATCAACAAGGTTGACCTGCAACAGCGCCCATTCGTACTGACCGGTGACCAGGGCGAGTACACCTGTGATGCGCTGATCATCGCCACCGGCGCCTCGGCCCGCTACCTGGGCCTGCCTTCGGAAGAAGCCTTCATGGGCAAGGGCGTCTCCGCCTGTGCTACCTGTGACGGTTTCTTCTACCGCAAT
>JAAYHO010000033.1 GCA_012735335.1 Gammaproteobacteria bacterium | reverse complement strand
GCAGAGGACCGTTCAGCTCTTCGTGACGCCCCAAGCGCTGAACCGGCAGTGCAGCAATTTCGCGCTTGCCAGCCTCCGATTCATAGAAGGGGTTGGTCATCTCGCTGGGGAAATAGCCCGGCGCCAGCGCATTGACTCGGATGCCATAGGGCATCAGATCCAGCGCCATATACTGGGTCATGTGGATCACCCCGCCCTTGGTGGTGCCGTAGTTGATGAACTGCGGCCGCGCCAGGTGTCCCAGGATAGAGGCAATATTGACGATACTGCCCGGCTTGCCTGCGGCAATCAGGCGCTTGGCCATTTCCTGGGCAACATAGAAGGGGCCAGAGAGGTTGGCATCGACCAGCGACGTCCACTGCTCACGGGTCATTTCCTCGAATGAGGTCGGATTAGACAGACCGGCATTGTTGATCAGAACATCCACCACGCCGCACTGCTGCTGGATCCGGGAAAAACCCTCCTTGATGCTGTCGGGATCGGTGACATCCATGCTCAGCGCAATGGCCTTGCCACCCTTGTCCTGAATTTCATCGGCCACCGCCTGTACCGGCTCCAGCCGCCGCCCAACACAGGCAACAGTTGCCCCTGCCTGAGACAATACTCGAGCAAAGTGCTTGCCCAGACCGCTACCGGCACCGGTAACCAGCGCTACCCGACCCTCAAGGGAAAACTGATCAATAATGTCTTTCATCTTGTAATTATCCTTATGCATGACAAGCCGCTGTCAGACCAGCTGCTCAGGCCGCTCAAGCTGCTTGGCATAGAAGCGACAGAAGCGAGCTGCATCCGCACCGTTGATTACCCGGTGGTCATAACTCAACGACAGGGGAATGAAGCGCCGGGTAGTGATTTCACCATCTACCAGCACGACCCGCTCGAACTCGCTGGTCACGCCCAGAATGGCAACTTCAGGTGCGTTGATGATCGGCGTGAAGGATGTACCTCCGATGGAGCCCAGCGAGCTGATGGTCATGCAGCCACCGGACATCTCGCCGATCGGCAGCCCCTTGGTGCGTGCCCGGGTCGCCTTGTCGATCAGCTCATCGGTCAGCTCGCTCAGGGACTTCTGATCGGCATCCTGGATCACCGGCACCAGCAGCCCCTTATCGGTTTCCACAGCAATGCCGATATTGAAGTACTGCTTCATGACCAGATGCTTGCCATCGGCACTGAGCGAGGAGTTGAATACCGGAAACTCCTTCAGCGTATTGACCAGCGCCTTGACCAGAAACGGCAGCGGCGTCAGCTTGCGGCCGATTTCCTGGCCGTACTCACGGCGAAACTGGTTGAGTGCATCCACTGATGCTTCATCGTTGTGGGTGACATGGGGAATCTGCGCCCAGTTGCGCGCAAGAAAGGCCCCCGCATACTGCTGGTGGCGGGACACCTCAGCCAGCTCGAACTCACCGAACTGACTGAAGTCCACCTCCGGCATGGGCGGCAGCGTCGCCGGCCAGACTTTGGTGGGTGCGCCGCTCATCAGACCAGCTCCCCGATCACGGTGCCCACTTCATAGGTTTCACCTGCTTCCTTGATGATGCGCAGGGTACCGTCGGCCGGTGCTTCGATTTCCTGTACCGACTTTTCGCTTTCCAGCGCGTACAGAATCTCGCCCTTGCTGACAGAAGCACCATCGGCAACCAGCCACTCGGTCAACAGCGCTTCGTTTACAGAAAAGCCCAGTTTGGGAAGAAGAATTTCAGTAGCCATAAGATCATTCCATTCTGTTTTTTATTTAAG
>JAAYHO010000288.1 GCA_012735335.1 Gammaproteobacteria bacterium | reverse complement strand
GGAGTACATCCCGCATGTCAGAACCCACCAGACGCCGCCTCTGGAACACCACGATTCTGCTGCCGGTCTTCATCCCGTCGTTCTTCTTCATTCTACTGCTGGTCATAGGCACCGCCAGTCAGCCCGAGCTGGCCGGCGAGCTATTCGCCTCGGTGTTGAGCTATATCACCAACACCTTCGGCTGGTTCTACATGCTGGCGGTGGCCATCTTCCTGATCTTCATCGTCATCGTTGCCCTGAGCAAATGGGGGCATATCAAGCTCGGGCCCGACCATGCCGAACCGCAGTACAGCTTTCCCGCCTGGTTCGCCATGCTGTTTTCCGCCGGCTATGGTATCGCCCTGCTGTTCTTCGGTGTGGCTGAACCGGTGCTGCATTACGCCGACCCACCCATTGGCGCAGGGTTGACCGTCGATGCCGCCAAACAGGCCATGCAGATCGCCTTCTTCCATTGGGGTTTTCATATCTGGGCCATCTACGGGCTGGTCGGACTGGTGCTGGCATACTTCTCGTTCCGCCACGGCCTGCCATTGTCCATCCGCTCGGCTCTCTATCCGCTGATCGGTGATCGCATCTACGGCCCCATTGGCCATGCGGTGGATACCTTCGCCATCCTCGGCACCATGTTCGGGATTGCCACTACCCTGGGCCTGTCGGTCTCGCAGATGAATGCCGGTTTCAACTATCTGTGGCCATCGATACCGGTCAATACCTGGATGCAGATTATCTTCATCGCCGGCATCACCGCGCTGACCATGTTCTCGGTGGTGGCTGGTATGGACAAGGGCATCAAGCGGCTGGCGATGCTCAACATGATCATCGCCACCGCGCTGATGCTGTTCATCTTCCTGGTCGGTCCGACCATCCTCATCCTCGAGACCTTTCTGCAGAACACCGGCAGCTATCTGAACAACATCGTCGAGCGTACCTTCAACCTGCAGGCCTATACACGCAGCGACTGGATCGGTAACTGGACCCTGTTCATCTTCGGCTGGACCATCGCGTGGGCGCCCTTCGTCGGGCTGTTCATCGCCAAGATCAGCCGTGGCCGGACCATTCGCCAGTTCGTATTCGGCGTGATGCTGGTACCGACCTTCTTCACCTTCTTCTGGTTCTCGGTGTTCGGCGATACCGCCCTGCATCTGATCATCAATCAGGGCTATACCGAGCTGATCGACCAGGTCCAGGCGGACAACGCCATTGCCCTGTTCCGCCTGCTGGAGCAGTTTCCGCTGAGCTCGCTGGTGTCCTTCATCACCGTGCTGCTGATCGCGCTGTTCTTTGTCACCTCGGCCGACTCCGGTGCGCTGGTGGTGGACTCGCTGGCCTCCGGTGGGGTGATGCAGACGCCGGCCTGGCAGCGCGGCGGCTGGGCCATTCTCAGCGGTGTACTGGCCTCGGTGCTGCTGCTCGCCGGTGGGCTCAAGGCGCTGCAGAGCATGGCCATTGCCAGTGCCCTGCCGTTTGCCATCATCATGCTGCTGTCGGCACTGGGCATGTGGCGGGCGCTGGTGATCGAAAGCCACCATCAGAAGGTCAGTACCCAATCCCACCGCAGCAGCGCCGGCCAAGGCCCGAGCCTGTGGCGCAAACGGCTGGCGGGGATCGTCAACTATCCGGAAAAGGATGAGGTGGAACACTTCATCAAGGGCACCGCGCTGACCGCCATGATCCGCGTGGCCAAGGGACTGCAGGCGCAATCCTGGCCTGCCGAGGTGCACTACGATGAGGAGCACCTGCGGGCCTATCTGGAGGTGATAGTGCCGGATCAGCTGGACTTCCTCTACGAGATCCGCCTGCGCGATTACCTGCGACCGGCGTTCGCCCACCCGGATACCCGTGAAACCGCCGATGAGCAGAGCTACTACTACCGCGCCGAAGTGTTCCTGCGCCGTGGCGGCCAGGCCTATGACGTCTACGGTTACGATGACAAGGAGCTGATCAGCGACATTCTCGATCACTTCGAGAAATATCTGGACTTCCTGCATCTGTCACCGGGCGTGCTGCCGTGGAACATGGCCGAGCATGACGAGCTGCTGCATCCACCGAAGAGCGAATGAATGCAGCGGGCCACCCGACGGGTGGCCCGGTATGCGAGTTATTGCTGCAGGATGCGAATGACTTCCGGGTCGCGGAAGATGCGCGACAGGGCGTCGCTCATGACCTCGGTCACCAGTCTGGTGTTGGTCGCCTGGTTCGGCGCGTAGCCGAAGCGATGCTGGGCGGAGGCGCTGTAGCGGCCGTTATAGCGCTGATTCAGCGATCGTACCTCGGCAGCAAAGGTCGCGCCGATATCCGCCTGGGTCACGTAGACGCTGTCCTTGGGTGAGACATAGGACAACTCCGCCAGACTCACCACCAGACTGTTGGCGTTGGGCGTACCCTGGGGCACCACCTGAAAACCCAGCTGGGCCACAGCCTGCTCCACCTGCTGACGCAGATGCGGTATGGCCTGGGGGCTGATGGTCAGGTTGCTGGAATCGGGGTACAGACCACCCCGGGTACCCAGCGTCGGTGAGCTGCGGCTGTCCTGCACGGTGACCACCACCGGCTGGCGCTGGGCCACCTGATTCAGTTGGGTGGTGACCGTGGGCGTGACATTCAACTGCTGCGGGCTGTGCGCACAACCCGCCAGCAACGCCACCAGTCCGGCTACCCCCAACCAGCGCGAATACTTCAACATGCCTGCACTCCTTCAGCAATCAAATGAATGGGATCAGCTCTGGCTGCGACTCAGGCTGGCTGAGCGCCGGCTTCCAGCAGCGCGGCCACATACTCCTCGGCCTGCTCGTGCTCACTGATGATCTGCATCAGGGTCCGCCCTTTGGCGTCCTGTGCATTCACATCATGCCCGGCGGCCTGGAACATGCTCAGGAAGCGGACAAAATCATGGGCCCGCAGACTGCGATAGGCCCGCGCCAGCAGGTAGTGGTCAACCGACTCGTCACCCTGGGGCCGGAACCCGAGAAACACCGCGACCTGTTCATCGGTCATCGGCTCGCCAACCACCTTCTTCTTGTCTTTACGCACGGACAACCCTCTTCAAGTAATTCCAAAGAGCAAATTGTAACCATCCGATCGACAGGCCACCAGCGCCGCGCGGCAGGCCGGGGGCATTTGATGCGAATGCAGCCCGCGAGGAGTATGCTGATAGGCGCCTTATTGGTCATTTCTACCGGGTTGGCTGCCAAACAGACGGCAAGATCTGTAATCACCGCCACCCGGCAGTTGTCTTTACAGGAAACAGCATGTCCAGGTTCGCACTCCAGATTCCGCTCTTTTCCGCCCTGCGCCAGACCTTTCGTCAGGGGTATACCCTGGCCAGCCTGCGCAGTGACATTCTCGCCGGCATTACCGTTGGCATCATCGCCATTCCTCTGGGTATGGCGCTGGCCATCGCCGTCGGTGTCGCCCCGCAGCACGGTCTGTATACCGGGATTGTCGGCGGCCTGATCATCGCCCTGTGCGGCGGTTCGCGTTTCAATATCTCCGGGCAGACGGCAGCCTTCGTGGTGATCCTGCTGCCCATTACCCAGCAACACGGACTGGGCGGGTTGCTGCTGGTGACGCTGATGGCCGGGGCCATTCTGGTGGCACTGGGGCTGGCGCGCATGGGCAACCTCATCCAGTTCGTGCCCTATCCGGTGGTCATGGGCTTTACCGCCGGGATCGGTATCGTCATCGCCACCCTGCAGATCAAGGACTTCTTCGGCCTGCAGGACATCGGCCAGCACAGCAACTATGTCGAACAACTGGGGGCGCTGGCCCAGGCGCTGCCGTCGGTCAGTGCCGGGGATACCCTGGTCGGTGTGGTCACCCTGCTCGCCCTGCTGCTGTGGCCGCGCCTGACCCGGCGCATCCCGGGGCATCTGGCAGCGCTGCTGCTCGGCAGCCTGCTGGGTGCGCTGCTGATGACCCTGGACATTCCCATCGCCACCCTCGGCAGCCGCTTCAGTTATGAGCTGGACGGCGTGATGCATGCCGGGATTCCGCCCTTTGCTCCGCACTGGGTGCTGCCCTGGAAGCTGCCGGGGGCCGATGGCCAGCCACTGCTGCTGAACTTCGAGCTGTTGCGCCAACTGCTGCCCTCGGCCATGGCGGTGGCCATGCTCGGCGCCATCGAGTCGCTGCTCTGCGCGCTGGTGGCCGATGGCATGGCCGGTACCCGGCATGACCCCAACGCCGAGCTGCTCGGCCAGGGCCTGGGCAACATGCTGGTGCCCTTCTTCGGCGGCATCACCGCCACCGCAGCCATCGCCCGCACCGCCACCAGCGTGCGCAGCGGTGCCCGTTCACCGATTGCCGCCATCGTCCATGCGCTGGTGATACTGCTGGCGGTGGTCTTGCTGGCCCGGCTGTTTGCCTGGCTGCCCATGGCCTCGCTGGCGGCGATGCTGCTGATCGTCGCCTGGAACATGAGCGAGGCCCGGCGGGTGGTGCATCTGCTGCGGGTCGGACCGCGCCAGGACGTGATGGTGCTGCTGATCTGTCTGATCCTCACCGTGCTGTTCGACATGGTGCTGGCGGTGGGCGTGGGACTGCTGCTGGCGGCGGCGCTGTTCATCAAGCGCATGGCCGACCTGAGCCACGGGGCCAAAGCCAGCTTCAACAGCGCCCTGCGCGCCGAACTGCCGGACAATGTGGCCCTGTACCGGATTCAGGGGCCGCTGTTCTTCGCCGCGGCGGACAAGGCACTGGGCACCCTGGGTCAATTCGAAAGCCAGGTCGAACATCTGATCATCGACATGCAGTCGGTGCCGAGCATCGACATGAGCGCACTGGTGCTGTTCGAGCAGGCGCTGCAGGACATGCAGCGGCGCGGTATTCATGTGTACCTGACCGGGGTCAAGGCACCGATACGGCTGAAGCTGCGGCGGGTCGGGCTGGACGCCCGGCGCGGGGTACGCAGTTTCGCCGCCACGCCGGAGCGGGCAGCGCAACTGGTCAGGGAGCAGCTGGCACAGGCGGCTGTCCAGCCGGAGGAGTAAGTGGCGCTCAGTGGTCCTTGAGCGCGTAGATACCGGCGGCGTTGCGCCAGTAGCCCTTGTAGTCCAGGCCGTAGCCGAACACGTAGCGATCCACCACATCCAGCCCGGTGAAGTCGGCGCGCATATCCGGGTAGGCCTTGCGGTCGTGGGTCTTGTCCAGCAGTACTGCGGTCAGCACCTGCTCGGCACCGGCATCGCGGCAGTACTCCATGATCGCCGCCAGGGTATGCCCCTCATCGAGGATATCGTCGATGATCAACACGGTGCGGCCGACCAGCGAATGCTCGGCCCGGGCCTTCCAGAACAGCTCGCTGCCGGACAGCTTGTTACGGTAGCGGGTGGCATGCAGATAGCCCACTTCCATGGGGAAGCTGAGGCGGGTCAGCAACTGCCCGGCAATGATCAGGCCGCCATTCATGACGCTGTAGACGATCGGGTTGCTGTCTTTCAGCGTGCGGGTGATGGCTGCGGCCATGTCATCCATGGCGGCCTCGACCTGCTGCTGGGTGTAAAGGCAGTCCGCCTCGTCCATCACCTGTTGGACATGATCGAGATCAAGGGTCATGCAGAGCCTCCAGGGCCAATCGGAAAAGCGACGGAAAATACTGTACCTGCCAGCACCATGCAAGGCGCTGTGGCGAATTATCGCGGATGCACCGGGAATCAGCGGATGACCGGTTACCGACATTAGTTTAGGCTATCGGCGTATTTCCCTGCCTGGAACCCTGCCGCGATGAATATCCAAGAAATCCGCCATCCGTTGATCCGCCACAAACTCGGGCTGATGCGCCGTAACGATATCAGCACCAAGAACTTCCGTGAACTGGCCCAGGAAGTGGCTGCCCTGCTGACCTATGAAGCAACCAAGGACATGCCGGTGGAAAGCCACAGCATCGACGGCTGGTGCGGCGCTGTGGAAGTGGAGAAACTGGCTGGCAAGAAGATCACCATAGTGCCCATTCTGCGTGCCGGGCTGGGCATGCTGGACGGCGTGCTGAGCCTGATTCCCAGCGCCAAGGTCAGCATGATCGGTCTGGTGCGCAACGAGGAAACCCTGGAAGCCGACACCTATATGGAAAAGCTGGTGGGTGAGCTGAACCAGCGCCGGGCGTTGATCATCGACCCCATGCTGGCCACCGGAGGCTCCATGGTTGCCACCATCGACATGCTCAAGCGCGCCGGTGCCCACGAGATCCGCGCCCTGGTGCTGGTCGCTGCGCCGGAAGGTATCAAACGGGTAAACGAACTGCATCCGGATGTGGAAATCTACACCGCCTCAGTCGATCAGCGTCTTAACGAGCAGGGCTATATCATTCCCGGCCTGGGAGACGCCGGTGACAAGATCTTCGGCACCCGGCAGAAGGACGTGCATTGATGCAGCAGGACATGAGCACCACCGGCTGGCGCACCGTGCTGGCCGGGTCGCAGATGCTGTTCGTGGCCTTCGGTGCGCTGGTGCTGATGCCGCTGATCACCGGCATGAACCCCAGCGTGGCGCTGTTCACCGCCGGGCTGGGCACACTGATCTTCCAGTTCGTCACCCAGCGCCAGGTGCCCATCTTCCTGGCGTCGAGCTTCGCCTTCATCGCACCCATCCTCTACAGCAACCAGACCTGGGGACTGGAAGCCACCCTCGGCGGGCTGGTGGCCTCGGGGCTGGTATACCTGCTGTTGAGTCTGCTGGTGCACCTGCGTGGTCCCGGCTTCATCCACCGTCTGCTGCCGCCGGTGGTGGTCGGCCCGGTGATCATCGTTATCGGCCTCGGCCTGGCCGGCACCGCGGTCAACATGGCCTCGGGCAAATCCGGCGATGGCAGCGTGCAGCTGGTCGAAGCCTCCGCTGCCCTGATCATTTCCCTGTCGGCGCTGATCACCACCCTGCTGGTGGCGGTGTACGCCAAGGGCATCTTCCGCCTGCTGCCGATCATGGCCGGCGTGGTGGTGGGTTACAGCCTGGCCTGGGCCATGGGTGTGGTGAGTTTCGACTCGGTCAGCACAGCCAGCTGGATCGCTACCCCGGGCTTCGTGTTCCCCGAGTTCCACCTGGCAGCCATCCTGTTCATGATCCCGGTGTCACTGGCACCGGTCATCGAACATATCGGCGACGTCATGGCGATCAGCTCGGTAACCGGCAAGGACTACATGCGCAAGCCCGGCCTGCAGCGCACCCTGCTGGGTGACGGTCTGGCAACCTCGGCGGCGGCCTTTCTCGGTGGCCCACCCAATACCACCTATTCCGAAGTGACCGGTGCGGTGATGCTGACCCGCAACTTCAACCCCATGGTCATGGTCTGGGGCGCGCTGTTTGCCATCGGCCTGGCATTTATCGAGAAGTTCGGCGCCAT